>DATEMX010000271.1:0-2775 GCA_035275365.1 Polyangiaceae bacterium
ACCCTGGGATCGGTCTTCTCTTTGCCCGGCGTCGGATCGACCACCAAATAAACGCGGCCCGTACCCCGCGTGAGCGGCTCGAGCCGCACTTCGGGCTTCGGCCCGGTGGCGCCTTCGGCCTTCGCATCTTTACCGGGCGGCGACGGCTTGTAGCGAAGGGCAGCGTTCGGCAACCGGAGCACACCCTTCGCTTCGCGCGTCCTCACGGTGACCGTCGCCGTCATCCCCGGCCGGAGCTTCATGTCGGGGTTCTCGACGTCGACGACGGCGAGGTACGTCACCACGCCCTGCACCGAATTCGGATTGTAGCGGACCTGGCTGACCGACCCTTTGAAGACCTCGCCCGAAAAGGCGTCGACGGCCGCGTCGGCGCTCATGCCCTCTTTCAATTTGCCCACGTCGGCCTCGTCGATCTCGGCCAAGATCCGCATCTTGCGGAGATCTTGCGCGATGACGAACAGCGTTGGTGCTTGGAAGCTGGCGGCGACGGTCTGCCCCGGATCGATGTTTCGGCTCACGACGAGCCCGTCGATCGGCGCGAAGATGCGCGAGTAGGTCATGTTGGTGCGCGAGTAGCTGAGCTGCGCCTTGGTTTGCACGATCTGCGCGCGCGCCGCGGCCACTTCGGCCGCCGCGACGTCGCGCTGACCGCGAGCTTGATCGACGTCGGCTTGGCTCGCGAGGCTCTCGACGCGAAGGCGATCGAAGCGGTCGAACGCGGCCTGCGACGTCGTGAGCGACGCTTGCGCGCGCGCGAGCTGCGCTTCGGCCGAGGCGAGCTGCGCGCGGTTCTGCTCGACGGTCGCCCCGAGGAGGGTCGGATCGATCTCTGCCAGCACGTCGCCTTTCTTCACGACGGAGTTGAAGTCGACGTAGACCTTGGCGATGCGCCCCGAGATCTGCGCGCCGACTTGGACCTGCGTGAGTGGTTGCACAGTCCCCGTGGATTGGACCGATTCTATGACGTCGCCGCTCGTTACCGGTGCGAGCACATAGCGAGGTTCGGGCGGAGGCCGGGTCTTGATCCGCCAGACGACCGCCGCGGCCACGACTGCGAGAAGCACCACCCAAATGGCGGCCCGGCGAAGCCAGGCGCGGCCTCCCTCGGCGAAAGCCAGCTCGCGCTCGAGCTCGGCCTCGGCCAGGGGCGAGGGAGCCACCACCGGTGCTGGCGACGACTGCGAACCGCTGCGCTCCCGGGTTGTCTTGACGGCTTCGCGCATCATGGACGCCATGTCGACTAGCACACATTCGCAAGCACGCTTGCGGCACCCTCGCCCGCTACCCTGAAGGCGATGCTTCCTCGTTTTGCCTACGAGCTCGGCCACCCTCGACGCATTTTTCGGCGAACACGGGTGAAGGCGGACCGCGCGGGGGGCGCGCTCGATCGAGCTGAGCTACCATGCGCGTTCCCAAGGAGGCTCGAAAGCGAACCCGAGACAAGCCTCCGACTCTTCATTTTCACGCGTGAAGCCCTTTCGTTCGACGCCCCGATAGCGCATCATCCTGAGTAAGCTCGTGACCACGGAGAAGTAATCGATGGCCGACGTACCGCAACGACTGAGAGCTCCCGAAAAGCAAACCTCGCTCGCAGAAATGGCGGCTCGAGCGGCCCAGAAATCACGGAGTACTCGACCGCCGCCCGTTAGCCCGTTCCAACCGGGCGGGCAGGAGCTCCCGCCGTCAATTCAGGGCTTCCATTCGCCGCCCGAGCCTCTCGGGCACGCCTCACCGAGCGCCGGCGGCTCGGGCCTGATCCATCTGCAAAGGCTTCAGGGCGCGCCGAGCGCCGCACCTCAAGTGGTCGACGTGCAGCAGGCAGTCGGGGCGCCGAGCGCGAGCGCGAGCGCGCCCGAAGCCCCCCGCCCGAGCCGCTCCAAGGGGTTGTTCGTCGGTGCGATCGTGGCGCTCTTGGGCGTCGGCGCTGCTTACGGCATCGCTGCGCGCAAAGGTCTCTCACCGCTCAACGGAGCGAGGAGCGCGCTCTCCTTGCTCCGCGGCGAAGCACCGAGCTCCCCCGCGCCACAGCTTGCGGCGAAAGAGGCGAGCCCCCCCAATGTCGAGCACGCCGTGGCGGCCCTTCCGCCCGCGGCGGCTCCGCCCAAGGGCGTCGACCCCGCGAGTTTGCCGCACCCCAACACGATCACGCCCAATGAGCCAACCGACATCCTGGCCGAAAGCAAGGCGCACGCGAAATCCATTCCCGCGTCGAAGCCGGCCGAAAAGGCGCCCTCGCCGGTCGAAAGGGCCGCCCCCGTCGCGGCGGCTTCGGCGCCCAAGGCCGAGCCCGCGGCTCCCGAGCCGACGGGCCTCGCCGGCGCGATCAAAAAAGCCGTCGGGCCCACCGACCAGGCGGCTATACCGACCGAAACACAGGCGCCGTCGGCTGCGATCCGCGGCGACATCCCCGAGGTGCCCGCGCAGGGCGCCATTCAAGGGGCCATTGGTTCGCAGCGCGGCGCCGCCCGCTCCTGCGTGGCCGGCCACGACTCTCCTTCGCGCGCGACCCTCGTGTTCGGATCCAGCGGCAAGGTACAGAGCGTTTCCGTGACGGGGCCCGCGGCCGGCAGCGCCGCCGAGAGCTGCATTCGAAGCGCGCTCACGAAGGCTTCCGTTGGCGCGTTCCGCCGGCCGACGTTCAGCGTCTCCACCACGATTAGCCCGCCCTAGCAGGAAACGGCGTGTCTGCCTAGCTGACGACGCACACGACAGCCTACCGCGTTTTCATCCCGCGCGGGTGGGTCCTCCCCCCGTGGAGAACTGCCGCGCGACGAA
>DATEMX010000272.1:0-3157 GCA_035275365.1 Polyangiaceae bacterium
GCATCGTGTGTCGGGCGCAGCCCGGTGGGGGGCTAGCAAGAGGCGGCGTGTCTGCCTAGCTGACGACCACGCGACAACCTGCCGCGTTTCGTGCGTCGAGGGTGGGTCCTCCGCCCGTGGAGAACTAATGCCGCGCGGCGAAAATCCGGCCCCCAGATTCGAGAACGTAGATACTTGCCATGCCGGCACGCCTGGATGCCCGCCGCGTCGTGCCCGAGCACGAGCGACGCCAAGTCACGAACGACGGGGGGACCCCTTTCTGCTTCGCTTCTCAATTTAGCATGCCAAATTGGGAACGACGGCGCGACCCTCCTAGCCAAGCGTGCTCCGGAGCCTCGCGGCTCGTGGCAACAATTCGGTGTGCGCGTGGGATTCCACTTTGTCTCCGGGAGCTTCGCCCCGCCCGCCGGGGCTTCGCCCGGAACAGGGCCCCACCCCCACGGCACCTCCGGCGCCGATATACCAGCGCCTCGATGCTCTCGAATCTGGGGCCAAATTTTTGGGGCGCGTGACACTAGCTACTAGCGGGTTGCTGAAAAGGGGAGAAGATGCCGGTGGAGTAACGTCACAACAACCGCTCGACTCACAAGTCGAGTCCCACCTCGCGTTCGCAAAGGACGCCCGACAGGTGGTTGCCGTTTTGTCCCGCGGCGAGCACGCACGCGGCGGCTTCGTAGGCGATCGGCGGATCGCTGACCGTCCCCGCCAGCGTCAGCGAAGCGCTATCGAAGAGGAGCGCCGTGGTCGCGGTCGGTTGAACGGCGATGACACCCTTCTCGCGCACTTGCCCCGTCAGCGTCATGCGGTACGCCCGCCCGGGCTGCTTGGCCATCGTCGTGCAACCGTCGAAGTCGTAGACGATGTCGACGAAGGTCGCTCCCTGCGCGGCGTTCGAAGTCGCGTCGCCGGCCACCCTGCCCTTGCCTCCGAGCGGACAGCGCGCGCCGACCTCGTGGTGGCCGGCGTCTTGACCTTGAAAGGTGAGATTGTAGGCGAGCTTGATGGTCTCGCGTATGGCCCGCAAGGCGAGCGCGTCTTGGCATTTTTGATCGCAGGGCGGCGGGGCGTCGGTCGTGCTCGGGCCACAGCCGGGGCCCACCAAGGCCGCGAGCGCCAGAGCGATGCAAGCGAGCGCCTTTTCAACTTGCCTGTTCATCGACCTACCCCATTCCTTTCGCGGGATCAAAACCCCCCCTCCACCCCCAAGCTAGGTATTGTCACGGGGCCTATCATTTGGGACTCGCAGCCATCGAGCCGGCACGTCGTGCTGACCGCTTCTTTGCTGAGCGTGGCGTTCATCCATTCGGCGACGAACGAGAGCCACGTTCGCTGACCGAGCTGCCAGCGCTTCTCTAGGCGAAGATCGACGCGAAAGAAAGGCGGCAGGCGGGTGGCGTCGGGATCGATCGGATCGGGGGCCTTCGGAAGGCCGGTGTAGAACGTGACGCGCGTGCCGGCTCGCCAGTTTCGGCCGAGGTCGAGGGCAAGCGCGGCATTCAACACGTGCGTGCGGTCGAACATCGCCACGAAATTCCTGCCGTTGGCGGTGCGCGTCGAACGCGAGAGGGTGTACGATAAGAAACCTCCGAGCCGGTGCGTGAGCTTCCTCTTCACGAAGAGCTCTATGCCGAAGGCCGAGCCGTTGCTGCGGACCTCGAACACGTTGGCCACGCGGTTGGCGTTGCGGCTGTCGACGGCTTGGCCGCCGCCGCCGCTCGTATCGGGGCCCAGCTTTCCATCGTCGAAGCGCGGGCGGCAGGTGGGATTGCCCATGGGCTGCGTTCCCCGATCACCGGCCAGCGAACCGCTCGGAAAGGCGCCGGGCGGGCAGCCGCTCACCATGGGTTGATTCGCGCCGAGCGGATCGCTCATGTTGAAGAATGCGTTGTGAAACGCGGTGAGCGTGAACGTCGTGGCGAGGTCGAGATCGAGCTCGAGGCCCACGCTCTCTTGGAGCGAACGCTGCAGACCTCCGCGCAGCCCTCCCGGCTGAAACCCCGGAATGGGGACGACGAACGAGGGCGCTTGGTGGGCGAGCCCCATCGCGGAGAGCAGGCGGGCGCTCTCCGAAAGCCGCGTGCGCAGCGCCAACCGTGGATCGATGGCTACCGCCGATGTTCCCTGTGAACCGAAGAAGTCGACGCGCACGCCGGGCGTGACCTCGAAGGCCGGATCGACGGTCAAGACCACGTCGGCTCGGGCGCCCATCGTGAGATCGGTGCGCGTGGGGAAATAGCTCGCGATCCGCTCGGCCGACGCACCGAGCGGATCGCGCCCCATTTCGACGGTGTATTCGTCGAGCACGACGTCGGTCCCCGAGCGAAGCAGCGCGCCTTCCGTGAGCCGGTGCGAGAGCTCGGTCCGCGCGCCGAGCATCCGATCGCGCACGAAGCGATCTTGCTGCACGCGCGAGCGGTCGACCCCGAGCGTCACCGCCGTGCGGAGGTTGCCTTCGGATCCAATGCGCCGTTCGTGGCGGAGATCGACGCGATGAAATTCGGTGCCGAAGAGCGTGAGCGTTTCGGTCGGCGTGCGCTGGCCCAAGAAGTCGTACGAGCCCATGGCGAAGACGCCGAGTCGGTCGTTCGGTGTCACGTCGTAGTGAACGCGCGCTTGATAGTCCCAGTAGTCGAGCGTCGTATCCGGTGAGAGCCGTGAGAGCAGCGCGGCGGTGTAGGAGTAGCGTCCGCCGAGGAGCGCTGCCCCGCGCCCGCCGGCGAAAGGGACTTCGGCGAAGGCTCCTGCGTCGAAGAGTCGAACGTTGTACTCACCGTGAAGGTCCGAGCCGGGCGGCACCGTTTCACCCGAGACGATGCCGCCGCTGAAGCGACCGAACCGCGCAGGGTAGCCGCCGGGGTACAAGTCGACGCGCCCGATGAGAGCCGGGTGCACGACGGACGGCCCTACGCCGACGTGAAAGAGGACTGGCACGCGGATGCCGTCGAGGAAGTATCCGACGTTGCCCGGCGGCGCGCCGCGCACGAAGAAGAACGGCAGACCGGTGACCATGGGCGTCACCCCGGGCATGATCTCGATCGCGCGGAAAGGATCGCCGAACGTGCCCGGTATCTGCCGCACCTCCGCGCGCGAGAGCGTCGCCGTGCGGGCCGGCTCGCGCTCGCCGCGCACGGTGATTTCCACAGGCGGCCCGGGCGCG
>DATEMX010000273.1:0-2004 GCA_035275365.1 Polyangiaceae bacterium
AAGCGGGCGCTCTCGACAACGCCGACCATGTGTGCCGCAATGACGGAGAGCGTTCGCTCGTGCTCGCCGGAGAACGAATGATCTTGAGCTTGAGCTACGATCGCGCCGATCGGCCTGCCGCGCAGCATCATCGGCACCGCCAAGAGCGAGTGAGGCGGCCCGGCGATGAAAACCGCTCGGGTGGTGACGAGCGCCTGTCCGGCTACCGTGAGCACCGCAGCCTTCAATGCGTCGGTAAGCGCTAGATGGCCGAAGCCAGATCGCAGGTGGAGCCCGGGAGAAGTGGGCTCCATTAAGAAAATAGAGCAGGAGTCGGCGTCGACTTCGGCCGCGATCGTCTTGCTCGCCGCATCGAGGACCTGCAGCGGTACGTGGCTCTCCACGACTCGCGAGAGCCTCTCGAGGATGCTACTCACGAAGCGACCGATCGCCGCGCCGGATGGTTGGGTGACTCGCTAGGCTTCAAGAACCGCGAACTTACTCCATCGAGCCTTCGAGGCGCGGATTTTCGAAGGCGCGCGGGTCCTCCATGAGCCCGAGGCGCTGATTTTGCGCGATCGGCGGGCATCGACGCGAGCGATGAGTCGCATGCAATCGCTCGATAGTGGCTCGAAAGCGCTCCTCGTGCGTTGCGCCGCGCCAAAGCGATGCGCACATTGACGTCCCCCAGCGTTTCAAGCGCTGCTCGTCGCTCGACGACGGAGAACGGAGAACTCATGACGACCCTCAAGGACAAAGTCGCCGAAACGGCGGAGCACGTGAAGAACGCCGCAACGGAGGCCGCCCGCAAGCTCGGCCACGTAGCGGCGGAGGCTTACCACAAGGGAGACGACGCGCTCTCCGACGCAGCTCGCAAGGCCAAGGGCTTGGTAGTTGACACCGCCGAAACGGTCAAACACGCGGCCGACAAAGCGACCGGCCAAGCGGCAGCAGCAAAAACTCCGGTGATCGGCGCTGCACGCGCAGCGCGCGAAGCCAAGAAGAAGAACTGAAACACGACGAAGTTTGAAACGTGCCGAGCCCTTTGGCCCTTCGTGCGCCGCGCCGCGGCGCACGAAGAAATCGACACGAGTCTTGGGGCGAACAGAAAAGTCAGCAGCAGCTCGAGACGGAAGAAGGCGCACGCCGACGCCGACAAGAGAGGACGCGCTCCTGCCGGCAGCCCAAGAGCGTCTCGCTCAAGTCGCCGATGCGCTGAAGACCCAAGACGACCACAAGATCATCGTCGAAGGCCACACCGATGCGCAGGGAGCCGCGGCGTCGAACCAGGGGCTCTCCGAGCGACGCGCTCAGTCGGTCGTCAGCTTCCTCGTCTCAAGAGGTGTCCCCCGGCGCAGATTCGTGCGCAGGGCTTAGGGCCCACCAGACCCGTCGCCGACAACGCGTCGGCCGCAGGGGGCGTGCCAACAATCGCAGAGTCGAAATCGTCGTTCAGCCGGTCGAAGGTCGATAGCAGATCTTCGTTCGTTTTCGTCGTCACGGCCGCTCTGCGCGGTCAGCTGGCCTTCGCGGGTACTGCGACGCGTTGGAGCTTGGGCCGGACCAGCGTAGCCAGGGCTGCGGCGAATGTGGCGGCGACGGCGACGATGATCGAAAAGTTCATGATGTGCCCTTCCTCTTGGTGACGATTCCGTTCTCGACCTTCGAAGCTCGCGGGAACGGAGTTCGCCTCGCGTGCGCCGCCAATGAGCCTACGATGCGACGCGCCTCGACATTCATCACGTCGCACCGTTAAAGGGCACTATCGGCACCGCCGATTGGCTTCGCAATGGGCAGGGGCAACTTTCTTTCGAAGACGCCGTCGGAGGAGCAGACCGTAGCGGCGCATTGCCGGAGAGCGAGTAGAATGCTTGGATGGTCAAAACCTTCGCGCTCGGGCAAACCGTGCGGATGAAGAACGTTGCCGACAGCATGGTCTACGGGTGGGCCCAAGTACCGAACGGTCCGCCGGAAGAGGCGATCGAAATCGCCGACGGCGAAGCCTCGGTGATCGCCGGCCCTGTC
>DATEMX010000274.1:0-3449 GCA_035275365.1 Polyangiaceae bacterium
AGCTTGCCGCGGTCATCGCGCACGAGGTGAGAAATCCGCTCGCCATCATCTCCAACGCCGTCGCCGGCCTTCGCCGGCGCGAGATCGGTCACGAGGATCGCGAGACGTTGCTGGAGATCCTGAAAGAAGAGTCGTCGCGGCTCAATCGGCTCGTCGGCGATCTGCTGCGCTACGCGCGGCCCGTCAACGTGCAGCGCCAGCTCATCTCGGTGCGCGACGTGATCGAGCGCACCATCACCTCGACGGCGCTGCGCGACGCCATGACGGTCGAGCTCACCGAAGAGGCCGAGCTGCATTCGATCTGGGGTGATCCCGGCCTTTTGCGGCAAGTCTTCGACAATTTGATCGAGAACGCCTCGCAAGCGATGGGCGGCGTCAACAGCGAAGGCGCCGGTGGGTGGACGCAGGCTCGCAAGCTCACCATCGCCATGCGGTCGGCCAAGCGCGACGCCGTCGACGGCGTGCACGTCGAGGTGCAAGACACGGGAGAAGGAATGGAAGCTCACGTTCGCCTGCGCGCGAAGGACCCGTTCTTCACCACGCGGCCGAGCGGCACAGGCCTCGGCCTGGCGATCGTCGACCGCATCGTCGAGGCGCACGACGGTGAAATTTCCATCACGAGCCGCCCTGGCAACGGCACCACGGTGACGGTGTTTCTCCCCATCGGCGCGCCGGTACCGCCTTCTTCGGGCGCCCTCATCGCCGCGCGCGAGGCGCCCGCGATGCGGCGATCACCCTCGGCGGACGGCTCATGAACCGAAGCGACATCGTCCTGCTCGACAAGAAGCGCGTGTGGCACCCGTACACGGAGATGGGGGCATACATCGCCGAGACCGATCCGCTCGTCGTCGCGCGCGCGGAAGGTTCGCGCCTCTTCGACGTCGACGGGCGCTCCTACATCGACGCGAGCTCGGCTTGGTGGGTGGCCACGCTCGGCCATGGTCACCCCAGGCTCGTGGCGCGCCTCAAGCGCCAAGCCGACGAGCTCTGCCACTGTTCGCTCGCCGGCATCACCCACCCCGAGGCAGCACGGCTCGCCGACGAGCTGGCCGAGGTGGCGCCGAGCGGCCTCGGGCGCGTGTTCTTCAGCGACAACGGCTCGACCGCCGTCGAGGTCGCCGTCAAGCTCGCCGTGCAATACGCCGCGCAAACGGGGGCGCCGCGTCGCCAGCGGTTCGTCGCGCTCGAGAACGCGTTTCACGGCGAGACCGTCGGCGCGACGAGCCTCGGCGGCGTCGAGGTCTTTCGTCGTCCGTTTTCAGGGATCGTGTTCGACTGCGTGCACGTGCCCACCGCGCCCTCTGGCGACGACCGGGCGTTCGACGCCCTCACGCAGGTGCTCGAACGCGGCAGCGATGAGATCGCCGCCCTCGTGCTCGAGCCGCGCGTGCAAGGCGCAGGCGGCATGCGCCTCTACTCCGACGAGCTCTTGCGGCACGCGCGCGCGCTCTGCTCGCGGCACGAAATCCCGCTCGTCTTCGACGAGGTCTTCACGGGCTACGGCCGTACGGGGCCCATGTGGGCATGCAGCGCGGCCGGCGTCGCGCCCGACCTTCTTTGTTTGGCCAAGGGCTTCTCGGGAGGGATGTTCCCCATGGCAGCCACCCTGGTAGCCGAACGGATCTTCGACGCCTTCCGCGGGAGCGCGTTTTACTATGGCCACACCTACTGCGGAAACCCGCTCGGCGCCGCCGTTGCCCGCGAGGTGTTGGCGATCTACCGCGACGAGCGCATCCTGGAGCGCGCCGTCCCCAAGGCCGTCGCCATCGCCCGAGCGTTCGAGGCCATGGGAGATCTGCCGAGGGTCAGCAACGCGCGCTGGCTCGGCATGATCGGCGCCATCGATCTCGAAGACGCCGAACACGGCTACCTCGGCACTTCGGGGTGGCGCGTCTACGAGGCGGCGCGGCGTCGAGGCGTTTACCTGCGCCCGCTCGGCAACGTCGTCTACGTGGCGCCGCCGCTCAACATTTCCGACGGCGATCTCGCCGAGCTGCTCGGCAAAGTGCGCGAAGCCATTGAAGAGGTCGTGAAGGTCTAGCCACGCGAGTCGCGATGCGGTAACCCAAGCTCCGCGTGAGCTACCTCGTCCTCGCCCGCAAGTGGCGCCCGCAGACTTTCAGCGATCTCGTCGGTCAAGAGCACGTGTCGAGGACGCTCGGCAACGCCATCCTGACGAACCGGGTGGCCCATGCGTTCCTCTTCACCGGTGTTCGCGGTGTCGGCAAAACGACGAGCGCGCGCATCATGGCCAAAGCGCTCAACTGCGAGAAGGGGCCGACGGCCGAGCCGTGCCTCGTGTGCGGGCCGTGCCGCGAAATCGCCGAAGGATCCGACGTGGACGTCCGCGAGATCGACGGCGCCAGCTACAACGGCGTCGACGAAGTTCGTCGCCTCCAAGAGAGCTTGCCGTATCGCCCCGCGCGCGACCGGAGCAAGATCTTCATCGTCGACGAGGTTCACATGCTCTCGCAGAACGCGTGGAACGCGTTCCTGAAGACGCTCGAAGAGCCGCCGCCGCACGTCAAGTTCATCTTCGCCACCACCGAAGTCCACAAGGTGCCGGTGACCATCTTGTCGCGGTGCCAGCGCTACGATTTCAAGCTCATTCCCACGCAGCTCATCGCCAAACGCCTGCGCTACGTGCTCCTGCAAGAGAAGATCGAAGCCGACGACACGGCCGTGGCGCTCATCGCCCGTGAAGCGGCGGGCAGCCTGCGCGACGGCATGAGCTTGCTCGACCAAGCCATCGCGTGGGGCGGCGAAAAGTTGGTCGGCGAAGAGGTCTCGCGCGTGCTCGGCGTAGCGGCGCGAAGCGTGATCCACGACATCGCCAAGGCGCTGCTCGGCGGCGACGCCGAGTCGTGCCTTGGCATCGTGGGCCAACTGAGCGAACAGGGCTACGACGTGGCGCAAGTGGCCCGCAGCATCTTGGCCGAGCTGCGCGATCTCGTGGTCGCGCGCGTCTGTAAAGATCCGGGCGATTTGCTCGATTTGGCCGACGAAGAGGCGCGCGACGTGAAAGCGCTGGCGGCCACGGCGACCACCGACGACTTGGTGCGGTTGCATCACGGCTTCGCCCGGGCCTTCGACGACGTCGTGCGTTCGGCGCAGCCCCGCGCCGCGCTCGAAATGTTGCTCGTGCGCCTCGCCCGTCGCCCTCCGCTCGTGCCCGTCGACGATCTCATCTCGCGGCTCGGCGATCTCGAGCGCCGTCTCTCGTCGGGTGGGTCGCCCCCGCAAGGGCCGGCGCGTTCCGTGCCGAGCGGGCCGCCCTCGCGGCCTCCGGGGCGCGCCCTGTCCCCCGCGACGTCGGGTGGTCCGGGCCCCGGCTCGCCGGGATCTTCGAGCGGACCGACGAGCAGCGGGGCGCAATCGGCCGCCCTAGCCTCGCCGTTTCGCGTGCCGATCATCGCGGCCTCGACCCCCAAGCCCGTGCCCTCGCCCGG
>DATEMX010000275.1:0-15790 GCA_035275365.1 Polyangiaceae bacterium
CGGAGGTGCCGTGGGGGTGGGCCTCCCGAAGGGAGGTGGGCGAACCCTTCCGGGCTTGCTCCGGGCGGGGCGAAGCCCCCGGAGACCAAGGAATAGTGCCGGGCGGCGAAGCCGCCTCCGCACGGAGCGCGGTTCGGCCAAAGTCTGACCAGACTTTGGCTAAACCCGAACTAGTTCGGACTTAGCCAGGGTACCAGATCACGCGCGGGTCGTCGGCGGGGCGTTGGTAGTCGAAGGCCGCGTCGGTGAGGCGCTTGAGGTCGTACTTTGGGTTCCAGCCGAGCAGAAAGCGAGCCTTGGCGTTGTCGAGCCATGTTGAGTGGTAGGGCGTCTTGACGGGCACGAGCGGCAGGCCGCGCGATTCTTTGAGGTACGCGCCGAGCTCGCCGTAGTCGACCGGATCGGTCATGCACACGTTGAACGTTTGCTGCTTGGCCTTCGGGTGATCGATGGCGAGCGTGATCGCGCTGATGAGATCTTCGACGTGCACGAAGTTGCGCTTCACCGGCGCGCCGTCGGGATCGAGCATCACCGGAACGGCCTTGGTCTTCACGTATTCGTCGGCCTTCGCGGCGCCCACGAGGTCGCGCCATCGCGGACCACCAAACACGTCGTCGCCGAACGACAGTTGGTACTTGAAGTCGTCCTTCTCCATGATCCAGGGCGCTCGCAAGCAACACCCGTTGAAGCCGTATTGACCGTAGTATTGCTCCAGCATCACTTCCTCGAGCACCTTGGAGAGCGCGTAGCAGCCCGGGTAAGCGCTGTGCTTCTGCGTCTCGGCGACGGGAATGGGGTGTGGGAAGAAGAAATGCCCCATGCCGGCGTCGCCGCCGATGAGGATGAACTGCTCGAAGTCTTTGCTCTGCCGAGCAGCCTCGAGCATCCAGAACATGCCCTTGATGGCGACGTCCATGATGCTTTCGGGCGTCTCTTTCGACGTCGCCAGGTGGAGCAGGTGGGTGACACCGGCGAGAGCTTCGTCGGCAACTTGGCGATGCTCGATCGAGCCGCGGACGACTTCGAGTCGCGCGTGGGTGTCGAGCTTGCGGTTGTGGCAGAGCGCTCGCACGATGAAGCCGTCGAACTTCGGATCGGCCAGGAAACGTTTGATGAAGGCTTGGCCGACTTTGCCGGTAGCCCCGGTGATCAGGATGCGCTTCGTCTTGCTCATGGGTTCTCTTTTACTCCAAGCTGCCGTCGTCCGTCGCAAACTCCGATGTCAACCGGTTGAACTTCGGCGATATTAGCCAAACTTCACCCACATTGCACTCCCAGACATCGGTTTTTCGGAGAAACACTTCCACCGATGGTCCCTCGTCAACGGTCTTGACAGTGCGCTTGGTCAGCAACGAAGCTGCCGCCACTCGGGGGGCCAACACAGTCTCGCTCGACAAGGAAGGCGCACATGACAATGCAGGTCCTGAGGTTGGCGGTCGTTCCCGTTCTCTGTGTGGGCGTCGGCTGCGGCGGAGCAGCGGCGGTCGCGCCTCCGCCCTCCCCCGATACGAACGCGGCGGTCGTGAAGACCGATGCCAAGCCCGTCGCGCTGTTCAACGGCAAAGACCTCACGGGTTGGGTGCAAGTCCTCGACTCCAAGTGGACGGTCAACAACGGCGTTCTCATGGCCAAGCAAGATCCCAAGGGCCGACGCGAGGGCGAGAGCTGGCTCCTCACGGAGAAGGATTACGCCGACTTCGTGCTGACGCTGAAATTCAAGGTCTCGGCGGGCGGCAACAGCGGCATCTTCATGCGCGATCCCATCCCGCGCGCCGATCGCCTGAAGGCGGCCGATGGCGGCCCCAACCCGTGGGAGATCGGCCTCGAAGCGAACATCCAAGCCGACAACCCCGATTGGTCCACCGGCTGCGTGTACGCGATCGGAAAGGCGCCGAAAGGTCTCGAAAAAATTGGTGAGTGGAACGACTTCAAAGCCAAGGTTCAGGGCAACCACGTGACCGTTTGGATCAACGGCCAGCTCGGCGCCGACACCGACCAAACGCGTACCAAAAAAGGCGCCATCGGCTTCCAACGCCACGGCACCCCGAAATACGCGGACAAGCTCGTCGAGATCAAAGAGGTGTATATCGAGGAGCTGTAGGCTCGCTGCTCGCTTCCGGTCGCCGCCAAGCCGCCAAGGCGGTGGGGGTCAGACGCTCAGAATCACGCGTCGGATCCCTTGGCGAAATTGGCGAACGTTGAAATTAATCAGCAGACCAAGGCGGCAGTTCGACGCGCGTAGAGTAGGAGATGAGCTGCGCCAAATGGACCGGAGCTAGTCCTTCGGTCGACTTCAGCTCAACGACGAGTCGCGAATCAACGAGCATATCGAGCCGGGTGACACCCACCGAAGTCCCCTTGTAGGTGACGGGAACGACGACCTGCCGCTGAAATGCGATGCCCTGCAAACCCAACTCCATAGCGAGCTCGAGCTCATAGACGGACTCCGCAAACCCCGCTCCGAGTGTTCGATGAACGTGATAAGCCGCGTCGACCACACGGCGAGCCAGCTCGTCGAGCGAACTCGTCGGTTCCCCACCTCGATCGGCGCCGCTACAAGACACCCACTCTCATCGTCGACAACGCCGCCCAATTGCGTGGAAACCAACCCCCTTGGCGGCCTTGGCGGCTTGGCGGCGACCGGAAGCCACCTAGTTCTACTCCGCCAGTCTTTGGCAGCAGCAGATCACGATCGGCAATTTTAGCTGTTTCGCCACGTGACGACCCGGCGAGGCCGGCGGTGTCACGCTTCGCTGGTGAGAATGTCCGCGGGGCAGTGCCAGTCCGCATTCCCAAACAAAGTTGCGCCTGTCCGGTCAGTTCGAGTGGCCGTAGCGCCACTTCGATGATCGATCTGGCAGCGAAGAACTGGCGGAGTAGTGCTAGCGAGGGTTACCCCGCCTTCGCAGGAGGTGCGACTTCGATTTTTTGCCCCGTCGACGCAGCCGCCGCCGCGCCGGCGCGCCTCGTGCGGCGGGCGGCCTGGACCATGTGCACGACTTGGTCGAGGACGACGGCTTGAAGGATGACCGCGCCGATGATGATGAAGGTCCAGTTCGCGTTGAGTCGCCAGATACGAGGAACCTTGTCGGCGTCTTCGTACCGAACCTGGAACATGTTGATGCCGTTGTCGATGACGCGCATCACGCCAGCGCCGATGATCATGCCGAGCACGGTGCCTTCTCCGCCTCGCAGCGAGCACCCGCCGAGCACGGCGGCGGCGATCGCGTAGAGCTCGTAGGCCACGCCGACCTGTTGCGACATCTGGCCGATGTAGGCGGCGTAGCAAACCCCCGCCACGCCGCCGAGGCCGGCCGAGATGACGTAGGTCAGCGTCTCCACGCGCTTGACGTTGATGCCCGAGTATTCGGCGGCGTCGCGGTTTCCGCCGATCGCGTAGACATAGCGGCCAAATACCGTGAAATGGAGCACGTAGGTGCCCACGGCGATGACGACGAGGAAGATGAGCGTCGGGTACGGGAGGATGGGATCGCCCCCTACCTGGAGAAAGCCGCCGTTGGCGAGCTCGAGGAAGGGCGAGTTGCCGAAGCTGATGGTACCGCCCTGCACGATGGTCTGCGAGATCCCGCGGATGAGGAGCATACCGCCCAGCGTAACGATGAACGGCTGCAACTTGAGCCGCGTGATCAAGAGCCCCTGCCCGAGCCCGATGAGCAACGCCGCGCCGAGCGCGACAGGGATGCCGATCCACAGCGACAAGCCCATGCCCCCGGCCGCGGCGGAGGAGAATTTGGCGATGATGACGCCGGTGAGCCCGACCACCGAACCAATCGAGAGATCGATGCCGCCCGTGATGATCACGAACCCGATGCCGATCGTGTAGATGCCGAGCATCGATATCTGTCGGGCCGTGTTCATGGCGTTGGACTGGCCGAGGAAGTCCGGGTTGGAGATGAAGAGCGCCACGCACATCACGAAGAGCGCGACGAAAATGCCCAGTTCACGTCTCATGCTGCTGCTGTTCCTTCCGTTCTTCCAGTCATCAGCGTGGCGATACGCTGTTGGGTGAGGCTCTCGCGGGGGAGCACGCCCTTGATCCGCCGCTCGTGCATGACGACCACGCGATCGCTCATGCCGATCACCTCCTCCATGTCGGAGCTGACCATGAGGATGGCGATCCCTTCGTCTGCCAGGGCAGCCATATGGCGGTAGATCTCCGCCTTGGCGCCCACGTCGATGCCGCGCGTCGGCTCGTCCAAGATGAGCACGCGCGGGTTCATGGCCAGCCATTTGCCGAGGACGACCTTCTGCTGGTTGCCGCCCGAGAGGTTCACGACCTTCTGCAGGATGCTCGGGGTCTTCGTGCGGAGGCGAAGGACCTCCGCCTCGGCGACCTTGCGCTCGCTCGGCCGGTCCAAGATGCTCCACTTGCTGTACTTGGCCATGTTGGGGAGCGACGTGTTCTGCGCGACCGACATGGGCAAAACGAGGCCGTGCTTTTTGCGATCTTCCGGCGCCAAGTAGACACCGCGATCGATGGCCGCGCGCGGGGTCTTCGGCGCGTAGGGCTTGCCTTCGAGCGTCATCGTGCCGCCGAGCGCGCGGGTGACGCCGAAGATGGTCTCCATCATTTCGGTGCGGCCCGAGCCCACGAGGCCGGCGAAACCGAGGATTTCGCCGCGAAGGGCGCTGAAGGTCGCCCCCTCGGGAGCGCCCGGCACCAAGAGCCCGTCCACGACGAGCACCGGCTCCCCGGGCGGCTTCGTGTGCTTCGGCGGAAAGTATTGGTTCGAGAGCTCGCGACCGACCATCATCGCGACGATCTTGTCTTGCGTGGCCTCGGCTCGGAGCAGATCGCCCACGTAGCGCCCGTCGCGCAGCACCGTGATGCGGTCGGAGAGCTCGAGCACCTCTTCCATACGGTGCGAGATGTAGATGATGCCGATTTGCTCGTCGCGGAGCTGGCGAATGATCTTGAAGAGCTGCTCGGATTCACCCGACGTAAGCGACGACGTGGGTTCGTCCATGATGATGATGCGAGCATTGACCGAGAGCGCCTTGGCGATCTCGACCATCTGCATTTGGCCCGTCGTAAGGAGCGACACGGGCGTCGTGGGCGGGAGATTCAGCCCGACGCGGCTCATGAGCGCCGCGGCTTTGGCGTTCATCTGACCACGGTTCAATTTTTGGATGAGCCCGCCCGGCCCCTCGTTGCCGAGAAAAATGTTCGCGGCGATGTCGAGGTTCGGCGCGAGCATCAGCTCTTGGTGGATCAAGGCGATGCCGAGCCGCTTGGCCTCGCTGACGCCCGTGATCGTCGCCGGCTTTCCTCCGACGGCGATTTGGCCTTCGTCGGGCAGATGGGCCCCCCCCAGAATCTTCATGAGGGTGCTCTTGCCGGCGCCGTTTTCTCCCATGAGGGAGAGGACTTCACCAGCCTTGAGCGAAAGCGAAACGTCCTGAAGCGCGATCACACCGGGAAAGCGTTTGGTGATCGCGCTCATGCTGAGCAGATCGGGATTCGACGACACCTCGGTCATGGGCGGTGAAGTAACACAGACGACGATCCGTCGCTCACGCTTTTGATGGTTGGGGTCAGCCACCCTTCTTCATGTCGGCGAGACGCTGCTTGAAGTCGGCCACGTTGGACTTGTTGATCACTTCGACGCCGGTGTCGATGACCTTGTTCGATGGAAGGGCTGCTTTGGCCGTGTCGCCCTTGGTAGCGAGATCGTGCATCCATTTTGCGGACAAGTATCCGAATTGAAAAGGTTTTTGTACGACCGTGCACTGGATCGTATCGCTGGCGATCCCGCCGAGGGTGCCGTCTTCCTCATCGAACACGGCCGCCAGGACCTTTCCCTTCTTGTTCAGGGCCTCGATGGCGGAGGCGATGGCCGGACCGTTGTAGGACCACAGCCCCACGACCAGGTTAAGGTCGGGGTGGGCGTTGATGATGTCTTCGACGTTGGAGCGGGCCTTGGCGCGGTCGGTGTTGTCTTCGCGCTTGTCGACGATGTCGATCTTGTGCCCGGCGATCGATGCTTGAACACCTTTCAAGCGCTCGGCGGCGTTGTCGGCCGAAAGCGTGCCCACGAACACGGCGATCTTGCCGCCGTTCGGGAGAAGCTTGACGATTTCGTTGCCGAGCACCTTGCCGGCTTCGAAGTTGTTGGTGCCGATGTAGAGGAGGCGGTTGGACTTGGGTGCGTCGGAGTCGAAGGTGATGAGCTTCGTCTTCTCGGCCACCTTGTTGAGGACGCCGATTTGGTCGTTGGGCGCGTCGACGCTGAGCGCGATGGCGTCGTACCCCTGGCTCGTCAGATTCTCCATGATCTGATTTTGCTCTTCGGGCGAGCCGTTGGGAGGCATCTTGATGTCGACCTGGACTTTGCCTTCCTTCTCGTACTTTTTGATGCCGGCGGCGGCGATTTTCCAGAACTCGCTCGGGTTGTTGGTAACGAAGGCCATCTTCACGACCTTGTTGGCCGAACCACCTCCACGATCGCAGCCGACCATCGCGGCGAGCCCCAGCGCGGCCATCGCCACGAGGGCGCTCCCTGTCTTCCAAGTCTTGTTCTTCATCACGGCCTCTCTTTCGTTTTTGCGCCAAAAAGCGTTCGGTGAGACCACTTTGCCCATTCGACGGCCAAGGGTGAAACTACCCTCACGCGCCCGGCTCGAGGATCCGATCGCGAACCGTAGCGACCAAAGTCAACCCGGGTAGTACTAGAGCGACAAACAGCTCGATACAAGGGGGAATAAGCATGCCAACACGGAGGGACCAACGATCTCCGCCCTCCGGTGGCTGGCGAAGTCATCCGATCGAGACGAATGGAGAAGGCGGTGAAGCCCCGGCGAATTCTCGGCTGCGCAGGCGCACTCGTCTTCATCGGCTGCGCCCCGGCACCCGACATAGCGGAGCGCACGACGCGCGAGATCATCGCCACCACTTACGATCCGAAAATCGATTTCGGCAGCTTCGCGACGTTTGCGGTAGCATCGCCGGTATCGGTCGTCAGCGACACCACGGACGCGGGGACGCTTTCGGCGGACGACAGTGCGCTCATCACGGACCGCATCTCCGCCAACATGCGAGACCGCGGCTATCTTCAGGTCGAGACGTCGAGCCGCCCCGAGCTCGGGCTCAGCGCCACGGTGCTGTCGCGCGTCGACACCGCGACGGTCGTTTCGCCTGGATACTGGTGGGGCCTGCCGGGATACGGCGCGACGCCGAGCTATTGGGGCTATCCGGGCGGCTCGTATTATCCAGGGTTCGGCTACTCGAGCGTGGCCTTCAAGAGCGCGACGCTCATCATTCAAATGGCCGATCTCCGCGACGCGGGAGCCTCGCCGCCATCGCCCTTGGCGGACGCCGCGTTCTCGTCGGACAGGGGCACGCTCGGGATCGAGGTCGCCTGGGTGGCGTTCGCGCACGGCTACGCGTCGCTCCAGGCCGACTTGGCGCCGGCGGCGCCGCTCGCCGTCGATCAGGCCTTCGCGCAGTCTCCCTACATTCGAAAGCGGTGATCGGCATTGCGATCGATGATCTCGCGAATCGGATTCTTGCTTCTCGTGAGTGCTGCGCTCGGCGAGAGGAGCGCGCGAGCCGAAGGATTCTATTGGTCCCTGAAATACGACCCGAGCGTCCCCGTCGGCAGCATGAGGTCTTTCGCACCCAACGTCACGCCCCTCGGTTTCGACATCGACGCCCGCTACTGGTTTGCCAGAAACTGGTCGCTCGGGATCGGCGGCGCGTGGACGCGCTTTTACGACACGCTGCCATTTGGAACGTACCAGGTGACGAGCGGCGCCGTGACGGCGACCATCTACCGAACCCTCGACGTCGTCTCCGTGCTTTCGGAGGTCCACTATTTCTTCGACCCCGAGCGGCCCGTGTCGCCTTTCATAGGAGCGGGGTTCGGCTACTCGTCGGCGCTGTTCGGCGTCCTCGTGAGCGACATCGACGTGTCCGAACGACACGGCGGACTCGTCGTCTCGCCCGAAGCCGGCGTCCTCATACCGTTCGACGCGAACGGCGTCATGCGTCAGGCCGTCGTGCTCGGCGCGAGGTACACTTTCACGACGAGCTCGTACCGAGAGGCCGCCAGCCTGTCGTTCATTGGCCTGACCTTGGGCGCGCTCATCTATTGACCGAGGCCCGAGCTTGCTCGCGAAACGACGCGTCTGCCGACGAAAGATCTGAGCCGTCGTGACTTTGGCAGTTGGGCGCGCGCGCTCGACGTTGCCCTCGGATGAGGCACGCATCTTCGTTCTGTCCGCTCACGACCGTCGCTCTGGCGTCGGTCGCGCTCGCCGTGGTGACTGGAGCGCGTCCCGCGCACGCCGCACCGGGCACTACCGCCGGCACCGGGGCGAAAGACGCTGCGGGAAGCGAGGAGCCCGTGAGCTACGGCTTTCCCACCGAGCGATGGCAGCTCGCCCCGTTCGCCGGCTACCAAACCTGGGGCGCCATCGACATCCCAGCGGGCGGGCAGCTCCGCATCAACGACGGCTGGGAGTACGGAGCCGTCGTCGACGTCCGAACGCGAGGAATGGCCCTGGTCGAGCTCGCTTTCACGAGGATGGAGTCACAGCTCAACTTCGAGACGATGGGGACGAAGAGCAAGGTCTTCGGTCTCGACATCAGTTACCTGCACCTCGGCGCCCAGGTCGAACTTCTACCGGGCATCGTGCGACCTTTTGCGGGCGTGACGTTCGGCATTACGCTGCTGAACCCCCACGTCGCCACCGACGACGTCGAAACGCGATTTTCAGCCGCAGTCTCCGGCGGCGTGAAAGTCCTCTTCACCAAGACCATCGGCCTTCGGGGACAGGCCCGGCTCACGACGACCTTTCTCAGCAGCGACAGCTCGGTGTTCTGTGCCGTGGACGGGTGCGGGTTAGGCCTGGGAGGCACTGGCCTTTTGCAGGGCGACTTCTCCCTCGGCTTCTTGGTCCTCCTCTAACACTACTGCTGCAGATTTCTCGCTACCAGATCGATCATCGGAGCGGGCATACGCCAGCTCAAGGACTGACCGAGCAGGCAGATTTGGGGTGCTCCAAGCTAGGAGCGGCGAGGCGTGGCGGCTCGTCCGGTCTGAACTAGGTGGTTCCGACAGCCTCGCCGTATTTTACGCTAGGACTTGGTCATCTGGATGATCGTGATCTGCTCCTGCCAAAGTCTGCAGCAGTAGTGCCGGCGCGGGCGGTGCGTGTCCGTGACCCTGCTCTTCGAGGAACCCAATGAGCTGCTCGCGAAGAACATAGTAGTCGTCGTGCTCGAGCACGGCGGCGCGCTGGCGCGGCTTGGGAAACGGCACCGAGAGAATGCCTCCAACGCGAGCCGCCGGTCCGCTCGTCATCATGACGACGCGGTCGGAGAGGTAGAGCGCTTCGTCGACGTCGTGTGTGACCATGAGCGCCGTCTTTCCGTCGCGCTGGAGCAGCTCGAGGAGCACGTCTTGCAGCTCGAGTCGCGTGAGCGAGTCGAGCATACCGAACGGCTCGTCGAGGAGCAGCAGTTTCGGCGACAGGGCGAATGCCCGCGCGAGCCCCACCCTCTGGCGCATGCCGGCCGAGAGCTCTGCCGATCGCTTTTCCTTCGAGTCTTCGAGGCCCACGAGATCGAGGTAGTGGTCCACGATGTCGGCGCGCTCTTTGAGGCTCTTGGAAGGAAACTTGGCTTCGACACCGAGCATGACGTTCTGCCGCGCCGTCATCCAGGGAAAGAGGCAGGGCGCCTGGAAGACAACGCCGCGGTCGGTGCCGGGGCCGTCGATCTCACGGCCATCGAGCACGATACCCCCGTCGTCGGACTTGGTGAGCCCCGCCACCATCGAGAGCACGGTAGACTTTCCGCACCCGGAGTGACCAATGAGACTCACGAACTCGCCGGGCGCGAGCGAGACGGTGAACTCGGTGACGATGACCGCGTTGCCGTAGCGCTTGGCGACGTTGAAGATCTCAAGGAACTTCTTGTTCATAGGCCATCTCCGGGTTGGAACTCATTTCGGCGGCCTTCGTGGCGCCCTCCACGGGTCGCCTTCGGCGGCGCTCGGCAGCCGACTCCACCAGCCATTCGATGACGCCGGTTCGCAGCGCTTTGAACCTCGGATCGTGGTTCATGGCCTTACGATCGCGAGGCCGCTCGATGTCGACCGAAAAGCTCGGGCCGAGCGAGGCGGCGGGGGCCGCGCCGAGCGGCACGATGCGATCGGCCAAGAGGAGCCCTTCATCGACGTCGTTGGTAATGAGAATGACGGTCTTCTTGCTGACTTGATGAATGCGCGCAAGCTCGGCCTGGAGCGTCGCGCGCGTGAGGGCGTCGAGCGCACCGAGCGGCTCGTCGAGCAAGAGCACCTCCGGCTCCATGGCCAGCGCCCGCGCCACGGCGACGCGCTGGCGCATTCCGCCGGAGAGCTCGGCCGGGCGCTTCTGCGAGGCCGGCGTGAGGTTGACCATCGCGACGTATTTGCGCGTGTGCTCCTTCTTCTTTTCGACCGACCAATCGGCGAAGACCTGGTCGACGGCCAGGTAGATGTTGTGAAAAACGTCGAGCCAGGGCAAAAGCGAATAGTTCTGGAAGACGACGCCGCGATCGGGCCCGGGTTCGCGGATCGCTCGACCGTCGAGCGTGACGTCTCCGCGATCGGGCGCGAGCAGACCTGCAATGATGGAGATGAGCGTGGTCTTGCCCGCGCCCGAGTAGCCCACGATCGCCACGAACTCGCCCTTTTCGACCCCGAGGTCGATCCCCTTGAGCACGTGGCTTTCCTCGGGCCCTTGCCCGTACGATTTGCAAACGCCGCGAAGTTCGAGAAAAGCCATGATTCAGGCGATCTTGAGGCGGGCTTCGAGGCCGCTCATGAGGCGATCGAGGAGAAATCCAACGAACCCGATGGTGATGATGCAAAGGATGATGTGCTCGTAGATGAGCGCGTTGTATTCCTGCCACAAGAAACCGCCCACGCCTGGAGCTCCGGTGAGCATCTCGGCGGCCACGATGACGAGCCAGGCGATGCCGAGGCTCAGACGAAAACCGGTGAACATGTAAGGGAGCGCTGCCGGCAAGAGCACCTTGACGAGTGTCTTGCCGCGCGAGAGGCGGAGCACCTTGGCGACGTTGAGGTAGTCCTGCGGTATCGAACGAACGCCGAGAGCGGTATTGAGAACGGTGGGCCACATCGAGCACATGGCGATGGTGAAGATGCCCGCCGGCTCGGGCTTTCCGAACAGCACGAGGCCGAGCGGCAGCCACGCCAGGGGAGAGACCGGGCGCAGGATCTGGATGATGGGATCGAAGCTTTTTGCAAATAGCGTCGACACGCCGAGAAAAAAGCCAATTGGCGTCCCCACCACGATGGCCAAAGAATATCCCTTGGCCACCCTGATGAGCGAATACCACGTGAAACGAAGGATGCCTTGATCGAGCTCACCCCGCTTTTCGAATGGCGCGAGGATGTACGGCTTGCTGATCTGCCACGTGCGAAGCGGCGACGGGAGCGATTCCGCCACCGACGAGCTCACGAGGGCCCACCCGATGACGATGGCCACCCCACCCAAGAGCGGGAGATAGAGCCAATCGGGATTGCGCGCGCCACTTTTTGCGTTGGACATGAACCGCTACTCTCCCTTCAGACCTTGGCGCTGTGAATGGGGAAACTCGTCGCGTAGGCCTCGGCGTTCTTGGGATCGAACGTGACCTTGTCGAAGAGTGTCTCCGGCGAGTCGTCGCGCCCGCCGTGGTTCACGCCGAGTTCTTTCATGGCCGCCTCGTAGATATCGGTGCGCATGACGCGCTTGGCGATGGCGTCGTACTCGGGCTTGGGATCGACCATGCCCCAGCGCCGGAGCTGGCTCATCCACCACACGGCGTATTTCGGCTGCGGATAGTTGCAATTGCGCTGGCTGAAAATCATGTACTTCGGATCGTCTTTGGTGCGGCCGTCACCGTAGTCGTAGTGGCCTTGAAGCCGCCCGAGAATGAGCTCCGGCGCGCAGTTGATGTAGGTGGGGCGCGACACGATGTCGGCCTGCTCGGGGCGGTTTTTCATGTCGTCGAGCCACACGCTCGCCTCGTGGAGCGACTTGATGATGGCCTTGACGGTCTTGGGGTTCTTCTCGGCGAACTCTTCGGTGAAGGCGCAGACCTTCTCGGGATGATCAGGCCACAGCTCTTGCGTGGTGATGGCGGTATAGCCGATGCCGTCGGCGATGGCGCGCGCGCCCCACGGCTCTCCCACGCAAAAGCCGTCCATCTTGCCCACCTTCATGTTCGCCACCATCTGCGGCGGCGGAATGGTGATGAGCGCGACGTCTTTGTCGGGGTTGATCCCCCCGGCCGCCAGGTAGTACCGCATCCACATCGCGTGGGTTCCGGGCGGGAACGTCATGGCGAAGGTCATCGGCGTTCCCGCCTTCTTCGCTGCCTCGACGAACGGCTTCAACGCGCTGGGATCGCCCGACACTTTGCCCTTGAGCTCGGTCTTCAGCGTGATCGCCTGCCCGTTGCGGTTCATCATCCACGGGATGATCATCGGCTTCACGGGAGACCCTTGAAGACCGATGGTCGAAGCGATGGGCATGCCCGTGAGCATGTGCGTCGCTTGAATGTCGCCGTTGGACAGCGAGTCACGAATCGCCGCCCAGCTGGCGCCTTTCACGATGGTGGAGTTGATGCCGTATTTCTTGAAGATCCCCTTTTCGTGGGCAATGACGATGGGCGAACAATCGGTGAGCGCGATCATCCCGAAGCGAAGATCGGTCATCTCGGGCTGTGACGCACTCGCCGCCGTTGCGGGCGCCGGCGCTTTGCTCGATTCGTCGCGCGATTTACAGGCCTGGCCCAATGCGAGGGCGGTGGCGCCCGCCGCCGCCGTGGCCAAAAGCTTGCGCCTTTCGATCGTCTGTCCTTGGGTCGCTCGTCGTTTCATGTCGGTGCTCCAACTTGCATGTCCCGCGGGTGGGACGTTTGGGTCCATCGAGCTCGACACATCGTGAATCGATGTTGGCCGGGCTTCGTTGCGGTAGTGTTTCGTTTGCGAGAAAGGCAGCTCACGTGCTGCTCAAAAGGAGAACGGCAGATCGAGTTGAACCACGTTGTACTTCTGATCGGCCATGGGGTCGTCGATGCCCCGCGCGTAGGCAATGCCCGGCCGAAACCAGGCCTTGTCGCTCAACTTGAAGTGAAAGCGCGGCCCCACGGCTACGGTCACGGTATCGCGCAGGGGGCTTCCATCGGGGATCATCGGATTCGAGACCCAAGCTTGGTAGCGGAGGTCGGCGCCCAGCGAGAAGATCGGCGCCACGAAGTAGCCGATGTGAAGACCGGTCGTGAAGTTGGTGCGGGTGGAGTCTCTGTCGACGAGATCGCCCTTCACGCGGAAGAGCTCGAAGATGGTCGCCTCGGCCTGCACGGTGAGGCCGCCGGCCACGTAGGCGAGGTCGACGCCGGGAAACACCGTCATGTAGTTGACGGCGAACATCGCGTTGTCGAACGCCGATCGCGTGAAGACGCCGGCCGTCCGCGCCGGGGCCACGGTCTTGTCCGGCGTGTTGCCGCCGCCGCTGCCGACCGGGACCGTCAGGCCGAGAAACAACGCCAGGCGCACGCTGGGCGAGAGTTTGATGACGTACGTGCCGCCCACGACGGGATTGAGAAATGCAAAACCGCTGTCGCCGACGGGGGGCTTGTCGCTCACCACGCCGACCCGCACCATGGGCGCGAATTCGGGCGTCACCTTATAAGAGAAGAGAAGCGTCTCGGCGACGGTCGTTCCACTTCCGGCCGCGGGTTTGCGAAAGCCGAAGGCCGTATCGGAGCGAATGACGGTTGCAGCAGCGGCGGGGCGGAGCTGCCAAGGGAGCGAATAGGGCGGCGGCTTGGGCTTGGGTGTTTCGGGCGCGGGAGGCAGCGCCGAGGCGTCGCTGGAGACTGGAATCGCCGCCGGATCGGCGGAGGGGGTTGGGTAAGGCTGAGCGGCGGGAGCCGGTTCTTGTGCGCGAGCAGAGAAGGCTGTCAGCAGGATCGATACCGAGGCGGCGAGGGACATGATGGGATTGCGCGACCGGTCACGGACCGGCGCGACGTCGAGGTGTTCTTTCATGATCAGGGCATAGGCTTGCGGCTCGATCCGTCTCAAGGCCTATTCACGCTACGACGGCTCATTGAAGACAGCGATCGTTCTTCGTTTGACCGAATACCTCCCTGAGAAGACGGCTGCATTCCGAAATTGTGTCGGAGGCGATTCCATCAAATGAACTCCGGCGCGCACTGCCACGACACGGACCCGCAACAAACCCGCAAACGGATCACCTGGCGAGCGCGGCAACCGAACGTTTCGGGAGGATTGCGGCACCGCTACACGAGACGACCGGCGGACATTTCCGCAGCGAAGCGGCGACGATTTGGTCGCTTCGTTCCTTGACGAGCGCGCTTGGACAGCGAAGCTAGTACTACTCCTGCAGACTTTGGCAGGAGCAGATCACGATCGTCCAACATGACCCAACGTAAAATACGGCGAGGCTGTCGGAACCACCAGTCCTTGAGCTGGCGTATGTCCGCTCCGACGATCGATCTGGTAGCGAGAAATCCGCAGCAGTAGTGCTAGAAGGAGGAGATCGCGAGATGATCGGGCAAGACGAGCAGAGGCAGTGGATCGACGTGTGCGACTATCAGAAGCTGGAGCGCGACCGCGGCGTCTGCGCTCTGGTCGGCGGCGAACAAGTCGCCATCTTTCGCCTGTCACCCGACGACGAACTATTTGCCATCAGCAATTTCGATCCTTTCAGCAAGGCGTTCGTTCTTTCGCGGGGGATCGTGGGAACGAAGGGAGACATCGTCAAAGTAGCTTCACCCGTCTACAAGCAATCGTTCGATCTGCGTACGGGTCTGTGCCTCGACGATCCCACGGTGAAGGTTCGAACCTACGCGGTGCAGGTGGAAGGATCCCGCGTGAAGGTGGGCCTCGCTCGTCGCCCCGCGCAAGAAGAAGGAGAGCCGTCTTTGGCCTCGCCGGCGGGGTCGAAGGCCCGCGCGGCCGCGGCTCCGTCGGTTCGCCGGCCGCTCGCCGGCCGCACCGTCGCTCTCGCAGAAACGCGCGAGCTCGACGTGCTGAACCGCATGCTCGTGGCGAAGGGCGCCACCACCATTAGCTATCCCATCGTTCGGATCGTCGACTCCCCCGACGCTGCGCCCGTCGAGCAGTTCGTGCGCGAGCTGACAGCCGGCGGCATGGACGCACTCGTCTTGTCGACCGGCGAAGGTGTTCGGCGCCTCATCGGGTTCGCCGAGCGCGCCAAGACCAAAGATGCTCTGATCGCGTCGCTCCAGGGCATCGTCACCGTTGCGCGCGGCCCCAAGCCCGCGCGCGCGCTTCGCGAGCTCGGCATTTTGCCGACCATCTCGGCTGACCAGCCGACGACCGAGGGCATCATCGACGCCATGCAGAACCGCGGTTGGCAAGGCTCCCGCGTGGGCGTGCAGCTCTGCGGTCAGAAGCCCAACAGCCGGCTCCTCCATTTCTTGAACGGGGCCGGCGCCGTCGCCAAGACCGTCGCCCCCTACGCGTATGCACCGGGCTGCGACGACGAGCGCGTGGCGCAGCTCATCCGGCACATGTCGACGGGAGAGGTCGACATCGTGGCGTTCACGTGCAGCGCGCAAGTGGACAGAGTCTTCGCGGTCGCCAAGAGCCGCAAGATCGAAGATTCACTCAGGCGAGGCTTTCGACGAACGCGGGTCGCTGCCCTCGGGCCGGTCGTGGCCACGGCGCTCCGCGATCGCGATTGTCACGTCGACATCGTCCCGACGCGCTCCTTCTTCATG
>DATEMX010000276.1:0-4008 GCA_035275365.1 Polyangiaceae bacterium
TCGGCATCGACGTATCGATCCTTTTGGGGTGGCGGAGCACGGCCGAGGTCGTGAACCTTTGGGTCGGTCCTCGCGGCGGCTTCGAGCGAGCGCGCGGCGAAGCGAACGTGAGGCCCGTGGATGGCCCTGGTGGTAGCGTCGGTGGCGATTTCACTCTTCGACGCCTCTACGGCGGAGGTGTCGTCGGGCTGGGGCTCGGTTTCCGGCACGTTCACGCGGCGCTCGAGCTGTCGGCTTCCTTCCAAAAGGTGACTGGCTCCTGCATCGGCTTCGACGTCGACGTGAATGCCTTCACCTTGTCACCCGCCGGCGGCCTCGTCGTCAGATTTTGACGGCAGGCTCCGACGCTTGAAGCCACCGTGCGACCACGGCAACGGCGGCCTCGCCGGCAGCCAGATGATGCTCGATCCATTGTTCGCGGCCTCGGCGGCCCACGCGATTGGCCACACCCAACACGCAAGCGAACGGAATGCGTTGCGCGCGACAGGCCAGCGCCATCGAATAGGCCTCCAGGTGTTCGACCTGGCAGCCGTGACTCGTCGCGATGGCGTCGGCGAGCGCGTCGTCAGTGGTGATGGCCAGCGTCGTCGCGACATCGGCCATGACGACACCTTCGACGGCGACCAGAGCCGACGCGACGGCAGGATCGGCAACGAGGGCCGCTTGCATCACGTTCGGCAGGCCGCCGCGACCCTCGATGGCCGCGATCGACGCGAGGTGAACGCCGGCTGCCACGACGACCCGGCCGATCGCTGGCCCGCGCCCTTCGTAGCTCCCGCACGTGCCGACCGCCACCACGAGGCGCGGCCGGTGCTCGACGATCGCGGCGGACACGCCGACGGCCGCGGCCGGCATCCCGATTCCCACGGGCCGGGCCATCACGCGAAGCCCGGAGAGCGTGGCAGAGAGCGCCGGGCCAAGCAGATCTTGAAAGCCAAAGAGTTCTGGCTGGTGAGCGGCCACGATGAGAATGTCGGAGGCGCTTTCGGATCGCGGGGCAGCCGAGCTCACTTGCCGAACCTAACCGGGCAGCCTACACTGTGGCTACCGATGTTCGCGGCCCCTCTCCATCTTTTTCAGCGTGTCGGAGCGGCTGCTCTTTTGGCCGGTATGTTGGCAACGGGGTGCTCGGGGTCGGTGGCGAGCGCATCGGACGCAAGCACCACCTCGACCCACGCCTTGCTCAGCGTCGAGCGAACTTCGGCGGCAGGCGATGAGCCGAGTTCGGTGCGCGCCCACGCCTCGGCCTATTTCGTACGACTGCAGTCGGGGGCTGACCGATCGCTGGCGGCTCGGCTCGTGGGCGCGGCCGGCGTGCTTCCGCCTGTTGGGCAGTGCGAAAACGTCGGCGTGTTGAGCGATCAAGGGATGCCGCTCGCGTCGCTCGGCCCCGTCGACCTCGCCGACGTCGGCGAAGTGTTGCTCGAGGCGTCGGCTACGCGGGCCACGCTCGCGGCGCGCGCCTTCCCCGACGTCGTCGATTTGGTGTCGGGCGTCGTCTACACGACGCGCGATTTGGTCGCCGACTCGTTGCCTGCACAAGGCACGTACACGTTTCGCGTGTCGGGTTCGGGCAGCTTGCCGGCCATGGCCCTCGCCGCGCGAGCCCCTGCGCCGGCCAGCGACCTCACCGTGGCCGGCATCAAGCTCGGCGCTGAATCGATCACCGTGCCGCGCGCCGACCTCGGCATCACGTGGCAGCCCACCGAAGGCACCGATTTGGTCTATGTCGAGCTGAGCTCGACCGACGACGGCCCGCTCGAGCGCGTTCGTTGTAGTTTTGCCAACGCGGGACGCGCGGTCATCGCACTCGCGGCGTTGCCGCGTGCCACGAACCAGAGCATCACCGTCCACCAGGTCCACCGCGAAGACGTCACCGCTCCCGGGCTCGACGGCGGAGAAATTCGCTTCGACTTGGCCACGAGCGGAACGCTCCGCGTCACGGCTCCGTCCCTTCCCTAGCGCGAGTGGCCGTGCGTTTGGATCACGCGACGATGGCGAACGCGCGGAGTCGGCAGAGAGTGGCGCTCACGCCACTGGCGGCGGCGATCATGCTGCTCGTCGCCGTTGCCTCCGCCGATCCCGCGTCGCAAGGCCCGTCGAAAGCGAAGACCGGGCGAGCTCTCCCCCACCCCGAAATCGTGCGGCGCTGGCACCTGCCGCCGCTCGTTCCGGCTCCGATCGCGCCGGATGGGCGGCCGGCGCTCGTACTCGAAATGCTGAACACGGGCGAACGACTCGAGCTCTTGCCGAAGTCGCTGGCCGAGGGCGGCGGATTCACCGCCGACGATCTCGCGCGTGCGTCACACGCGCTACGCGATCCGCGCACGGACGAAGAATGCAAGATCGACGCTCGTACGGTCGAGCTCGTCTACCAGGTCGAGCAGCATTTTGCCGCCAGAGCCGTGCGGGTCGTTTCGGCTTTTCGCACGCCAGAAGGGCGATCCAACCACGGCAAGGGCCGCGCGCTCGACATCGTGGTTCCGGGCGCGCGCGACGACGAGGTGGCGCGCTTCGCGCGAACCATCGGCTTCGTCGGCGTCGGGCTCTATCCTCGCAGCGGCTTCGTTCACATCGATAGCCGTTCGCGGAGCTTCTTCTGGGTCGACGGCAGCGGGCCGGGCCAGCGCGGTCGGGTGGTTCCCGTCTTTTCGAAGGCCGCGGTGGCGTCCGACGCGAAAGCCCGTCGGCGTGGTGAGGAGCCGCCCTCGGACGAGGTCGCGCCCGATCCCGACGCCGATCACGACGAAGGCTAATTAGGGCTTGCTCGGAGCGGCCTCGTCGATCGGCATGACGAGCTCGCGCGGCGAACCACTTCGTTCGTACGAAACGCGCAGTTCCTTGTCGAGCGCGAGCGCCTGAAACGCGGCGAGCGCCTGCTCGGGGCGCTCCAAGGGCCGGCCGTTCACGCTCGTCACGACGTCGCCAGGCATCAGCGCGGCCCCCCGTGCGAGCGGATCGCCTTCGCGAAACTTCACGATTTTCCACCCCCGAAAGCGCCCCGACACAAGCACGGGCTCGACTTGCACGCGCGTCAAAAACGGGCCGAAGCCCGATGAAAGCGTGGCGATGACGTCGCTACGCCGTAGGTGCCCCGGCCGCGCCGGAGGTTCCGTGGCGACCGAGCCCGCCACTTTCGGCTCGGCCGACGACACCGGACGAGCCGCGCTCTTGGGCGGCGGGCCGTCCGCTCCGCATGCTGCGATGCTGCCAACGATGATGACGATCTGCCATCGACGGGCCTGAGCGGTGGGACTCATGGCATCTCGATGGCAGAAATGGCCGAGTGGACGACGGCGTCGAGGCCGCGATTGGCGTCGACGTGAACGATGCGATCGCCGGGCACGAGGCCCTCGGCGTCGGCGTAGGCGGAAGCCAGGCGCGCTTGCAGCTCGAGCTCTTCATAGAGCTCCTTCGAGCCGCCGCGCGCGCCGCGACGCTCGGCGGCGACGTCGGGATGCACGTCGAGGACGAGGGTGAGGTCGGGCCTACGCGCGAAGCGGTTGAGCTCGCGGATCCATGCCAGCACCCGCGCCGCCTCCGCAGCGTCGCGACTTTGAGCGGTCGCGCTTTGGTAGGCCAAGCTCGACAGATCGTACCGATCGGAGATGACCGTCGTGCCCTTCTGCAAGCGTGGGAGCACCTCGGCTTCGAGATGATCGCGGCGATCGGCGGCGAAAAGCAACGCCATCGTCGCGAAGCCGGGAGCGCGCGCCCCGGCATCGCTCGGCACCACGATGCGATGCGCAAGAATGTGGCGAATCATGGTCCCGATGGGACCGGAGCTCGGCTCGAAGGTGCGGTGGACGGGGCGACCCGCCGAGTTGAAATGGGCGGCAAGCCTGGCGACCAGCGACGTGCTGCCCGAACCGTCGATGCCCTCGACGACGATGAATCTTCCCTCACTCATGGCCTCTCTTGTCCTGGATACAACACTGCCTGTTCACCGAGAACGACGTTGTCGATGAGGCGCGTCGGGCCGATGCGCACGGCGAGCGCGGCGAGCGC
>DATEMX010000277.1:0-6710 GCA_035275365.1 Polyangiaceae bacterium
GCTCGCCGTCTTGCAGAGCGATGGGCGCCTCTTGGGCAGAGACGACGCGCCACTCGGCAAGATAGGCCTGCGCAACGCTTCGCCCCCCCGCGGCGAACTCGCGTGGCTCTCCGTCGGCGATCGAGGCGAGGTCACCCGCTACGATCCCGACGGCGGCCCGTATCCCGACGGCGCGTGGACGAGCTGCGGGCCTTCCATACGCACGTGCACCCTTGCAGCGCACGTCATCACGCTCGTCGAAACGCGCAGGCAGCGCGGACGACCCGGGTATCCAGGCTACGGCCCCGGCGTAGGCATCGGCGTTGGCTTCGGTATGGTCGTCGCGCCGTAGCCGTCAAACCCGGACGCGCCGCCCTCGACGCGGCGGTCGCAGAAGGCCGCGAGGAGAGCTCCCGCGAGCGTCTTTGCAATCATCGCGGGATCTTGTACCACGTTCCAATGCTCGATCTCCGCTACGTCGTCGACCACCTCGAAGAGGTCAAGGCAAGGCTTTTGAAGCGCGGCGCCGAGGCTGCTGCTCCCCTCGCGCCCATCGCGGAGATGGCAGAAGAGCGCCGGACCGCGATCGCCCATATGGAGGCCATGGCGCAAGAGCGCAACCAGGCCAACGCCGAGATGGCCAAGCTCCCCAAGGGTGGGCTCGAGTTCCAAGCCAAGCGCGAGTCGCTCGGCAAGCTGTCGGGCCACATCAAAGAGCTGCAGAAGACCGTCAACGACGTCGAGGCCAAGATCGAAGCGATCCTCGTCGCCGTCCCCAACTTGCCCGACGAGAGCGTTCCCGTTGGCAGCTCCGAAGAAGACAACCCCGTCGTGCGCACGTGGGGCGCGAAACCGGCCCTCGATTTCGAGCCGAAGGCCCACTGGGACATCGGCGCCGCCCTCGGCATCCTCGATTTCGATCGCGCGAGCAAGATCTCCGGGCCGCGCTTCACCTTTCTCGTCGGCGACGGCGCGCGGCTCTCGCGCGCGATCATCCAATTCATGCTCGAGCTCCACCGCGAGCACGGCTACACCGAGATCGCGCCGCCCTTGCTCGTCAAAGACAGCGCCATGCGCGGCACGGGGCAGCTTCCCAAGTTTGCCGCCGACGCCTTCAAGACGGTCAAGGCCGACCCCGAGAAGGCCTTCGATCTCTATTTGATCCCCACGGCCGAGGTCCCCGTCACGAACTATTTCGCCGACGAGATCCTCGAAGGCGCCTCGCTGCCCCGCGCATTCACCGCCTACACTCCCTGCTTTCGCGCCGAGGCCGGCAGCTACGGCAAAGACGTACGCGGCCTCATCCGCCAGCATCAGTTCGACAAGGTCGAGCTCGTGCGCTTCGCCACGCCCGAAACGTCGGCGGCCGAGCACGAGAAGCTGACGAGCCACGCCGAAGAGGTCTTGAAGCGCCTCGGGCTGCACTACCGCGTGTCGGAGCTTTGCACCGGCGACCTCGGCGCGGGCGCCAAAAAAACGTACGATCTCGAAGTGTGGCTACCGGGGCAAAATCTCTATCGCGAGATCTCCAGCTGCTCGAACTTCGGCGACTACCAAGCGCGGCGCGCGCAGATCCGCTACCGCGACGAGGCCACCAAGAAGGTCAAGCTGCTGCACACGCTGAACGGCTCGGCGCTCGCCGTCGGCCGCACCATGGTCGCCATCCTCGAGCAGTTTCAGCAGAGAGACGGCACCGTCGTGGTGCCCGATGCGCTGCGCCCCTTCTTGAAGGAAGACGTGCTCCGAGCGAGAAAGTAGTGGCGCTCGTCAGCGGCGCTTGCCTCGCTTGGTGGCACCCTTCTTCTTCGAACCCTTCGCCGGCTTCTTTGATCCCTGCTCGTCACGTTTGAATCCCGGCGACGTTCCGCGACCTTGCCCTTGTGACGCGCCGCGACCGGGTGCGACGTTTCGGCTCGCCGCGTTTCGAACCTGCGAATTTCGACCCTTCGACCGGAGCCCCTGGCCCGACCCGCGACCCCTCTTTTGGGGCGCGTCGGCGTCGAACGCCGGGGCCCCGATGCGCCGGCCGTACACCGAGCGCCGCAGAATGGCGACGTCTTCGATGACGAGCTCCATCTTGTCGCCGAGCGCGATGACCTCGCCCGATCGGACGCCGACCATGCGCATGCCGTCGTCGTCGAGCTCGAACCTGTCGGCGCCGAGCGCCTCCGATTTCACGAGCACGTCGACGAAGGGGCTGTCGAGCTGCACGAACACGCCCGACCCCACGAGCGCGGTGACCTTGCCGGTGAACGTGGCGCCGACGTAGGCCCGCATGTAGAGCGCACGGTAGAGATCCACCGTTTCGCGCTCGACATCCATCGCGTGCCGCTCGCGCTCCGACGCGGTGGTGGCGCTCGCTCGGAGAACCTCGACCGCGCTCGTGCTCTTGTCGACCGACTGCTTGGCGAGAAGAGCGCGCACCGCGCGGTGAACGACGAGGTCGGGGTAGCGTCGAATCGGAGACGTGAAATGAAGGTACGTCGTGCTCGCAAGGCCGAAGTGGCCGATGTTGGTGGTGTCGTACGTCGCCTGCTTCATGGCGCGCAGGAGCAGCATGTTGAACACGTCTTTGCCGGGCAGCTTGGCGACGCGCTTCAAGAGGGCGGAAAGCCGCTTCGGATCTTTGGCTTCGTCCATGTCGAAAGGAACGCCGAGCGACGTGGCCATGTTGGCGAAGCGATCGAGCTTGCCCTCGTCGGGCGGCCCGTGCACGCGATAGATGGCCGGAACGCCGCGGTCGGTGAGGTAACGCGCGACGAGCTCGTTGGCGAGGAGCATCAACTCTTCGATGAGCTGATAGGCCTTCTTCACGCCGGGATCTTCGCTACGCCGCTCGACGGCGATGGGCGCGCCCGATTTCGGATCGAGGACGATTTTCACTTCGGGGAGCTCGAAGTCGAGCGCCCCGCGGCGCATGCGCAGCCCGCGCAGCAAGATGGAGATGTCGTAGAGCACGCGCAGGCTGTCGACCATCGCCTCGGCTTCTTCGCTCTTCGGGGGCTTGTCGGTGAACTTGAGCGCGCGCGCTACGCCCCCGTAGGTGAGCTTGGCCGCCGAACGCATGAACGCCTCGGTGAGGCGATACGACGTCACCGCACCGGCCGGATCGAGATCGGCCTCGACGCACATACAGAGCCGAATCGTGTCGGGCAGAAGCGAACAGAGGTTCGACGAGAGCGCGCGCGGCAGCATGGGGATCGCGCGATCGGGCAAATAGATGGAGCATCCGCGCGCCAGCGCTGCTTGATCGAGCGCCGTCCCTGGCTTCACGTACGAAGACACGTCGGCGATGGCGACCCACACGCGGTACGAGCCGTCGGCGTTGCGCACTCCCCAAACGGCGTCGTCGTGGTCGCGAGCATCTTCCGGATCGATCGTGGGGAGCGGCAGACGGGTGAGGTCTTCGCGATGGGCGTAGAGCTCGCGGGCGACCTCACGCCCGTAGGCCTCCGCTTCGGCGACGGCCTCGGGCGGGTGAGGCTCTTCGATGCCTTCGCGCACCAAGATCTTGGCGACCTCGACGTTGGGATCGCCGGGCGTGCCGAGCACGGCCTCGAGCTCGCCCTCCGGCGTCTCGCGCGCCATCATCGGAAATTGGGTGATGCGGGCGACGGCCGCCGCGCCGTCTTCACCGTCGACGGCAGGCCTCCCGTCGCGGGGTGGATGGAGCACGATGGGGCCGCGCACGCGCGTGTCGTCGGGCTCGAGCCATAGCGCCCGCCCCCGGCGGCGCAGAACGCCGGGAACGCGCGGCGTGCCCCGCGTAACGACACGAATGACTTCGCCTTCCGACCCCCGGCTCGACCGGGCGACGAGGCGCGCGTCGACCAAGTCGCCATGCATCGCGCCGCCGAGGCTGTCCTCCGAAATGTAGAGGTCGTCGTCGAAGCCTGCGCTCGACACGAAGCCGAAGCCCCGCGCGTTCACGTTCACGTAACCTTGCCGCTCCGATCCGCTCCCCGCCTTGGGCTCGGTTTTCGTCGGAAAACGCTGAACGCGGGGGGGACGAGATCCACTCTTCATGACAGGCCGTATAGCGCAACCTCGTGGTGGCTGTATAACCATCGGCATCGATGGCTCCGCGGCTCACCACGCTCGTCTTTCGCCTCGCCATGCTCATCGCGCTCGGAACGAGCTCGGCGCTCCTCATCGACTACATGAGACCCCTGCCGGCGTTTTGCGACGTCGGATCGGGTTGCGATCGGGTGCGCTCCTCGGGTTACGGCAGCCTCTTGGGCATTCCGCTCCCGCTCGTCGGTCAGGTGGGGTTCGCCGGGCTCCTCGTTTTGTCGCTATTCAAGGGCGAAACGGCTCGCAAGGCCACACGCTTGCTCGCCATCGTGGCGGGCGTCACCGGCATGCTCCTTCTCTTGACGCAGGCGCTCGTCATCGGGGTTTTCTGCAAACTCTGCGTCGCCGTCGACGTGTCGGCCGTGGTCGCGGCGTTCGCCGGGGCCTCGGGCAACCTCGAAACGGACGAAGCTCCCGGCAAGGGCGTGCGCTGGCTTTGGCCGGTCGCGGCGCTCGCGTCCGTCGTTCTGCCTGGCGCTTGGGCGCTCGTACAGCCTTCTCCGCCTGTCCCGCGCGAGATCGCCAGCCTGTGGGTGCCGGGTAAGATCAACGTGGTCGAGTTCGCCGACTTTCAATGCCCTTACTGCCGGCAGCTCCACCCGCTCATGGTTCCGCTGCTCGACGAGTACGCCGATCGCGTTCACTTCGTGCGCCTCAACATGCCGCTCGCGTCGCACGAGCACGCGCACGGCGCGGCGCTCGCCTATTGCTGCGCCGACGAGCAGGGTAAAGCCGCGCCGATGGCCGATGCCCTTTTCCAGGCGCCCGATCTTTCGCCGGCCGGGTGCGAGCGCGCCGCGGCGGCCATCGGCCTTTCAATGCCCGCCTACCGAGAATGCGTCGCCAATCCCAAGACCGAAGCCCGAGTCGCCGCCGAGATGCAGCGGGTCAAAGACGCTGGGCTGGCCGGCTTGCCCACCGTCTGGATCAACGAAAAGCTGCTCTTCGGCCTGCGTCCGGTGGGCGAGCTCGGCGCTGCGTTCGCCGAGGCGGCGAACGGCAAGCCCTTCACCCGTTTGCCCACCAGCGTCCTCTGGCTCGCGTTCGGATTGGGGCTCGTCGCGGTGAGCGCCGTCGCCCTCCGCACGGGCAAGGATCGCGCTCCGGGCTGACGGGCCGCGTCAACCTACAGCGGCGTCCATCGTTGTCACGACGAGCAAGCGACGGCGCAGCGAGACGGAGTGCTAAGCTTCTACATGGCCGACCCCCGCACCGACAAGCTGCCCCTCGAGCTCTTCGAGAGTCTTCCGAAAGCCGACCTCCACGTTCACCTCGACGGTTCGCTCCGCCTCCAGACGATCATCGACCTCGCCCGCGAAGAAAATGTCGAGCTCGTCTCCTATGATCCGGCGGAGCTCCGCCGCACCATGCACCTCGGCGAAAATTGCGGTTCACTCGCCGAATATCTGAAGGCCTTCGACATCACGCTGCGCGTGATGCAAACGGAGTCGTCGCTGTTTCGCATCGCCTACGAGCTCTGCGAAGACGCCGCGCGAGAAAACGTGCGCTACATGGAAGTGCGCTACGCGCCGATGCTGCACACCCAGCGCGGCCTCAAGCTCACGCGAGTCATCGAGGCCGTGCTGGGCGGCCTCAAGTCGGCGCGCGACAAGTTGGGCATCGAGTCGAACATCATCATCTGCGGCATTCGCAACGTGTCACCCGCTTCGTCGCTCGAGATGGCCGAGCTCGCCGTGGCTTACAAGGGCCGCGGCGTGGTCGGCTTCGATTTGGCGGGCGCCGAATACGATCACCCGGCCAAGCACCACCGCGCCGCGTTCCAACTCGTGCGCGACAACAACATCAACGTGACGATCCACGCGGGCGAAGCGTACGGCCCCGAATCGATCGCGCAGGCCATTCACGTGTGCGGCGCGCACCGCATCGGCCATGGGTGCCGGCTGCGCGAGGACGGCGATCTCCTTCACTACGTGAACGATCACCGCATCCCGCTCGAGTGCTGCCCCTCGTCGAACGTACAAACGGGCGCCGTGCGCGATCTCGCGTCGCACCCGCTCAAGCTGTATTTCAATCTTGGCCAGCGCGTCACGGTCAACACCGACAATCGGCTCATCACCGACACGACGGTGTCGAAAGAGCTGTGGCTCTGCCACATGCAGATGGGCATGAGCTTTCGCGACATCCGCTCGATCATCATGGCCGGCTTCAAGAGCTCGTTTTTGCCGTTTCACGAACGCCAAGCCTACCTTCGCACGGTGGGCCAAGAGCTCGCGCGCTACGACGACGAAGGAAACCCGCTCACCTCGCCCGCGCTCACTGCCGTGCCCGCCTCGTCGGCCGAGCGAGCGGATTGGACCCACCTCACCCGCAATTAGTGCCAGCGTCCAGAAATGGGCTCCACCCCACACGGTGCTTCCGGCTCCGGCTCATCTCGCACAAAAGTCGACGACGCCGCCCTGGCCGCCGATGACGCCCAGCTGATCGTCGCGGATTTCGCTCAGAAATGAATGGCTTCGCGGGGATCGCCGGGCATCGCCTCGTCGAGCACGGCGATGGCGGCGCGGATCTCGTCGCTCTCGACCGCCGGCAGGTGCACGAGGTAGTGCACGTAGAGATCGCCGGGCTCGGCGTTTTTCCGGGTGACCCCTTTGCCCTTGAGCCTCGCGACCTGCCCACTTTGCGTGTGCGGCGGAACC
>DATEMX010000278.1:0-2445 GCA_035275365.1 Polyangiaceae bacterium
TTGACGGGCCCGAAATACGAAACACCCATGAGGCGGAAGATGCACTCCACGAGGTCATCGACGTATTGAAAGCTCCGCGTTTGGCTGCCGTCACCGTATAGCACGAGGCTCTCGCCGCGCAGCCCGCGCACCACGAAGTTCGTGACCACGCGACCGTCTTCGGCCTGCATCATCGGGCCGTAGGTGTTGAAGATGCGAATGATGCGAATGGGAAGCTTGCGCTCACGATGAAACGCCGCGGTGATCGCCTCGGCGTAACGCTTGCCTTCGTCGTAGACGCTCCGCTCACCGATGGGGTTGACGTGTCCCCAATACGACTCGGGCTGCGGATGCACGTTGGGGTCGCCGTAGACCTCGCTCGTGCTCGCGAGGAAAAATTGCGCGCCCTTCTTCTCAGCGAGCTCGAGCAGGTGAAACGTGCCTTCTGCGCTGATGCGCATGGTGGCGATCGGGTGTGCGAGGTACTTCGGCGGCGACGCGGGACACGCGAAGTGCATGACCCAGTCGATCTTGCCGTCGACCTGGAGGGGGGAAATGGCGTCGTGTTCGATCAACCTGAAGCGGGGGTTGTCGAGCAAGGGGGCGACGTTTTCGCGGCTGCCCGTGAGGAAATTGTCGACGCCGACGACCTCGTGCCCCTCGGCCAAGAACCTACGAGAAAGATGACTGCCGATGAACCCGGCTGCACCGGTCAAAAGAATACGCACTGTTTATCGTCCCATGCCGATGTAGCGGAAGCCGGCTTTCGTGAGTTGTTGCTGTTCGAGGGCATTGCGCCCGTCCAAGATGAGAGGGTTGCGCATCGATTTGGCCACCGATTCCCACGGCAGGCGGCGATACTCGGGCCACTCGGTGACGAGGACGAGCGCGTCGGCCCCTTCGGCGACCTCGTGAGCCGACTCGCAGAAGTGAACGGCGAGCTTGCCGTCGCTCTTCACGCGGGCCATCGCCACCGGATCGTGCACACGCACCGAGGCGCCTCGCTCGAGGAGCCTCGCGGCGATGTCGAGCGCTGGCGCGTCGCGGAGATCGTCGGTGAACGGCTTGAACGCTAGCCCGAGGAGGCCAATCGTCTTGCCCTTCAGAATCTTGAGCTCGTTGAGCAGCTTGTCGGTGACGCGCTGTCGCTGGCGCCAGTTCACGTCGCGCGCCGCTTTCACGATCGGCATCTCGAGCCCGTATTCGCGGCCGGTGGCCAAGAGCGCCGCGGTGTCCTTGCCGAAGCACGAACCACCCCAGCCCAGCCCAGCCTGCAAAAAACTTCGCCCCACCCGCGCGTCGCTGCCGATGCCTTCGGCGATTTGGACGACGTCGGCGCCGACGCGCTCGGCGAGCTCGGCGATCTCGTTGATGAAGCTGATCTTGAGCGAGAGAAAAGCGTTGGCGGCGTATTTGATGAGCTCGGCCGACGCCAAATCGGTCGTGATGAGGCGCGAGGTCGTTAGCCCGGCCGGCCTTGGCAAGTAGGGGAGCGGCTCGAAGGTTTGATCGGTGATGGGACGGTAGAGCTCGCTCAGCACCTCGACGGCCCTTTGGTCGTCGGCGCCGAGCACGGTGCGGTCGGCGTAGAGCGTGTCGTGCAGCGCCGAGCCTTCGCGCAGGAACTCCGGGTTCGAGGCCACCGCGAAGGTGCCCTTCTTTTCGCCCGCGCGGCGCTGAAACGCGTCGCGCACGATCGCCTCGACCCAGTTGGCGCTGCCGATCGGCACGGTGGACTTGTTGACGACCACCGTGAAACCTTCGCCGAGGTGCTCGCCCACGGATTTGGCCGCCGCCTGGAGGTAGCGCAGGTCGGGCGCGCCGCCCTCGCCGGTGGGTGTGCCGACGGCGATGAACACCACGTCGGCCTTGGGGATCGCTTGGGCGTAGTCGGTCGTGAACGTCATGCGTTCGCGCGACGATGCCAGCAGATCTTCGAGGTGCGGCTCGAAGATCGGAATCTTCCCCGCCGATAGCATGGCCACCTTCGCCTGGTCGACGTCGAGACATACGACCTCATGACCAAGGTACGCGAGCGCAACCGCGTTGGTGAGCCCGACGTAGCCCGTGCCTACGATGCAAGTCCTAAGTCGCCTCATATCGATTTCCTTATCACTTTTCGCCTCCCGTGAGTACGCGTTTTTCGCCGAGCCTCGCGCGCTTTGGCGTCTTTTCGCTGTCGCTGACCTGGCACGGCCCCTAGCACTACTGCCTTCGATTTCTCGCTACCAGATCGATCATCGTAGCGGCCATAAGGCCGCTCAACCCCGGGTGCTCCCGGCGGCCTCGCCGTAAGTTGAGTTGGGTCACCGCCAAAAACGGCTGATCGCGATCTGCCGATGCCAAGACTCAGGCAGCAGTGCTAGAAACGCACGTCGGGGGCCCGCAAGTTCAACGCGACGAACGCGACCCATTGCGTGCCTGGCACGTAGTTCGACGACACTTCGCCAAACTGCCGAAACGTCG
>DATEMX010000279.1:0-4780 GCA_035275365.1 Polyangiaceae bacterium
CACGTTTGAGAGGCAAATCCGAGCTCGTCACGCGCGACGATCTGGTCGCGGGCTGCAACGGGCAATCGAGCCACAAGCTCACGGCGCTCGCCCGGAAACTGCCCGCGAGCCATGTCTGGGAAGACTTGATCGTGCCGCCGCAAGCCGCCACGCAGCTCGCGGAAATCTGCGCGCAAATGCGGCATCGCCGCCGCGTCTACGAAGACTGGGGTTTCGGACGCCTTGCCGCGAGCGGTCGCGGTCTGTGCGCGCTCTTTTACGGCCCGAGTGGCGTCGGAAAGACGCTCGGGGCCGATGTGATCGCGCACGAGCTCGGCCTCGATGCCTATCGCATCGATCTTTCGTCGATCGTCAACAAGTACATCGGCGAGACCGAGAAGAATCTCGGACGGCTCTTCGAGGAAGCCGAAACGGCAAACGCCATGCTGTTCTTCGACGAGGCCGATGCCCTTTTCGGCAAGCGCACCGAAGTCAAGGACGCGCACGATCGCTACGCGAACATCGAAACCAACTACCTCCTGCAGCGCATGGAGGATTTCGACGGCCTGGTGATCCTGGCCTCGAATCTCAGGAAAAACATCGACGACGGCTTCTTTCGCCGGATGCATTTCGCGGTCGAATTCACGCTACCCGACGTGGCGCACCGCTACCGCATCTGGCGCCATCATCTGCCGCGTGCGGCGCCGATCGCCGAAGGAGTCGACCTCGATTTTCTCGCGACTCGTTTCGCCATTCCGGGCGGCAGCATTCGCAACATCGTGCTGAACGCCGCATTCCTCGCCGCCGAAGATAGCGACTCCATTCACATGCAGCACCTGATGCGTGCCACGCGCCGCGAGTACGAAAAGCTCGGCCGGCCCTGCACGGCCGGCGAGTTCGCCCCCTACCAAGAAGTCTTGCTCCAACCCTGAAAAAGAACCAGATGCCGCGAGCCCCCGTCACCATCCAATCGATGCAGTTCTCGTTCTCGGCGAGCCGATTGGCGCCGGAGCGCGCCGAACGAATCGCGCATCGCGCGCTGGAGCACGTGTCCGAAGCGCTCGCGCGCGGTGAGCTCTCACCCGGCACGGCGGTGGTGTCACGCCTCGAGACCGCGCCGGTCGAAGCCAGCCTCGCCGGGTTTGATGACGGGGCCGTCGCCGACGCTTCAGCGCGCGCGGTCGTCGAAGCTCTCAGGCGATCGGGGATCTGAGGCGCCATGTCAGGCTTCTTGAACCAACCCAAAATCCTGCGTGGCGCCTTCGTCGAATTCGGCATCAGCATCCCGCCGCTGATCGTGGTGTTTCAGTTCAACCCGCTCACGATCAGCCGCACCCGCAGTGCTTCGATCCGCGCGCCGTCGACGCCGGAAGCGTCGCAGGCCACCCAGAACGCTGGCCTGCTCGCACAGCTCGCGAGCGGAGGCGCCTCGACACTGGTCACCTTCCGCCACGGTCAGACCATCAGCGTGCAACCCGAGCGGATGTCGTTCGACGTGCGACTCGACGCGACCGACAAGCTGAACGACGGCGACACGCTCACCGAACAGTTCGGCATCACGCCCCAGCTCGCAACGCTCGAGCAGATGATGTTGCCGAAGACGCAAAGCGTGCTCGGCGGTGCGGTTTCTGCGCTGCTCGGCGGCGCGCCCACGAACTTCGCTTTCTTCGACGAGGCCCGCGACCCGCCCGTGATTCTGTTCGTGTGGGGCCGCAAGAAAATCCTGCCCGTAAACATCACGCAGATGCAAATCCGCGAAGAGCAGTTCAGCACCGATTTGAATCCCACGCGCGCCATCGTCTCCGTGTCGCTGGAAGTGATCGAGGGACCGAACGCGCCCTACCTCTACAGCAAGACGCTGCAAGAAGTGATGTCACTCCTGAACCTCGCCAACATCACCGATCTCGCCAACACCATGGTACCCGCCTGATGTTCAGCCGCGGCTCTCGCTATCGCGGCCAGAAGAGGGCGCCGCAAATCACCGCCGGGGGCGGGTCGCCGCTCGGCGCGGAGCTACGTCAGATCCCGCCTCGCTCCGGCAGCTTCAGCCATCGCGTACGTTCACGTGAACGGCTCGACTTGCTCGCACACCGCTACTACGCCGACTCGCAGCGCTGGTGGCAGATCGCCGACGCGAACCCGAGCTTCCCCTACCCTCTGGATCTCGTCGATCGCCGCCCGCTGCTGGACGAGGAAATCGCCCTCACTCATCCCACCTACCTCGCGGCCGTTGAGACGCTGATCGGTGGTTTGAGCGGCTTCGACCCGACCGTTCCGGCTGTCGTGACACTCGCCGCCGTGACGCTCACGATAGCGTACTCGCTCGAGAGCGAACGCCAGACCAGCGTCGCCGAGATCCAGGCGGCGGGTTTCGCGATCGTATCGTCGTTCGCCTGGTCAAATGGCGCGGGTACGCTCGAAGCGTTCACGTTCGAGTCGCGGCCGGTTCGAAGGAAGTGGCAGGAGCTCGTCGCGCGACTCTGCGTGCTGCCGGGCATGCTGCGCGTGGTCCCGCTCGGAGCTCCGGGACGCCTTTCATTAACCTACAACGAGCTGCTGATCGATCGAGAAAAGCTCAACTTCGAATGCGAAACCCGCGGCTTCTCCATTGTGAACGCCGACTCGTTTCGCTTCGAGCGCGTCGGCGCGTCGCTCGTCATTCCCCCAAACCGTGTCAGCTAGAAGACCTGAGAAACCCGCCATTTTCAGCCACTTTCACGAGATTCATGCATGCCGCAGATCAGCGCCACCCTGACGATCGAACAGCAGCCGAGGCCGGACCTCTTGCTCGCGCTGCTCGAGATGGAGGTCGATCTGCACCACAAACTCGCCTCGACCTTCCGCCTCAAGGTCGCCATGCTGCGTGAGGCGCAGGGGCTCTGGCGCTTTCTCGACGACGAGGCGCTCCGGCCTTGGGCGCGCATCGGGATTTCGTTGACCGTCGCCGACGAGGAGCGACCCCTACTCGACGGCTACGTGACGGAAGCACGCTCGCACGTGAGCCCCGACGAGAGCGGTTCGCACCTCGAGCTCGTAGGCATGGATGCGTCCGTGTTGATGGCGCTCGAAGAAAAGACGCGTGACTGGGCCAACAAGAAGGACAGCGACATCGCCGAGACGATACTTCGCGAACACGGCTTCACGCCGCACGTCGAAGACACCGAGGTCGTGCACGACGAGGCGGTTTCGACGATTCTACAGCGCGAGACGGACATTCGCTTCCTGAAGCGGCTCGCCGATCGCAACGGCTTCGAGTGCGTGATCCGCGGTACGGATGCCTACTTCGAGCCGCCATCGCTCGACGAGGAGCCGCTGCCGACGCTCGCCACTCATTTCGGCGGCGAGACGAATCTCACTTCGTTCGATGCGCGCTGGGACGCCGTGCGCAGTACGGGTGTGCAGATGTCGCGCATCGACGCGCTGTCGAAGGAGCTCGAAACCGCAGCCATCACCACGAGCGCCCTCGAGCTGCTCGGGCGCGACGCGGCCCCGGCCGCACCGGGTACGCCTTCGCTCGCGTTCGTCAAGCAGGCGGTCAGCACGAACCTCGCCGACCTGCAGCGGCTCTGTCAGGCACAGTTCGACGAGGCTTCGTGGTTCGTAAGCGCGCGCGGCGAGGTCGACACCGCGGCATACGGCGCCGTGCTCGAAGCACGACGCGTCGTGCCGATCAAGGGCGTGGGCGGTCCTTTCAGCGGCGTCTACTACCTGACGAGCGTGCGCCACCGCTTCACCCCCGAGCGACACGAACAGCACTTCACGGCTCGACGCAACGCCCTGTTCGCTCGCCCCGATGATTTCCAGGCAGGAGGCGGGTTGCCGATTTGACCGACGGCGAACGCCGAGGAGCAAACACGATGATGGAAGAACGCCTGGCCCGACTGATCCAACGCACGGAGCATTGCTATTACGGCAAATACCGTGCTTCGGTGGTCGACAATGCCGACCCCGAGAAACGCGGGCGGCTGCGGCTCAAGATCCCGAGCGTGCTCGGCGAGAACGTGGTTTCGGGCTGGGCGCTCCCTTGCGCGCCCTACGGCGGTGCCGCCGGACAGGGCTTCTTCTTCATCCCCGACGTAGACGCGGGTGTATGGGTGGAGTTCGAGGAGGGACAGCTCGAGTACCCGATCTGGGTCGGTACGTTCTGGGCCAAGCCGGGCGGCAGCGTGGAAGTTCCGCCACCCGGCGACGGACAATCACCGCCCACGAGCAAGATCATTCGCACGACGAAGCACGTGATCGAGCTCGCCGACGACGAGAGCGCGCCCAAAATTCAGATTACCGACGAGGGCAATAACAACCTGATCACGCTCGACAACGCCGGAATCGTCGTGGAAGACAAAAATGGCAACAAGCTCACGCTGGACAGCGCGGGCGTAACGATCAAGGCGGCGCAAATCAAAGTCGGCGACGGGGCGAGCTCGGAGAAACTCGTGCTCGGCACGACCCTCGCGTCGTTGCTCGATAGCTTCCAGACCGCGCTCATGACGCATACCCACACCGGTAACCTCGGCGCGCCGACGACCCCGCCGGTGCCGCCGCTCACGCCCCAGGTTTGGACGCAGGCGCTCTCACAACATCACCTGGTCGAGTAGGAGTTTCCATGGCTCTCAGCGTAGGCAACGAGCAAGCGAATTCGGGCATGAGCAAGGCGATCTACGACAAGCTGAACGAGCTTTTGAGCCCGAAGATCCCCACGGACAAGCTGCCGGACGTGCAAGAGGGTTGGCAGCAACTCGCGTTCGCGGTGGCGACGGGCGTCGTCGCCCACCTGCTCGAAAACCTCGAGATCAAGCAGCTC
>DATEMX010000280.1:0-5997 GCA_035275365.1 Polyangiaceae bacterium
GAGATCGGCGACCGTCTGGCCAGGAGCGCTCGCCGCTCGCACGATGCGTTCGAGCAGCTTCTCGGGCTTCTGCGTGGGGTAGCCGGTCCCTTCTTTGTGAATGGGTGTGTTGGCGACCATCGCAGGAATATCGGTCCAAACGCTGCCGAGACGCCGGCCTTCGTCGGCGAAGTAGCGATAGGTCTTGCCGGCAATGGTGCGCTCGCGAAAGGCGCGCCCCTCGGGGGTTCGCCTGCGAAAGTGCATCTCCAGGCTGGTGCGCGCGAAGGGCTCGCGCAGGCTCGGATCGTCGCCGTTCCAGGTGAACGCGCCGGCGGCGCTTCGATCTTTGCTGAAGACGAGGATGGTCTGGTGCGTGATGCTGGGCCCCTTACGCCCGCGTCCGCCGTTGCCGGGCACCCAGATGATCTCGCCGCGGAACGCGGTGACGCCGAAGATGTCGTCGCAGAGAACTTTGGCGTAGTGCACCGTGCGATGATCGAGGTGCAAAAAGAGCAAAGCCTCGCTCGACATGAGATCGCGAACGGCGGCCAGGCGAGGCCCCAGCATCGCCAGGAAGTTCTCGCGGCCGCCCCACGCGTCGTCGTAGGCAGAAGGGCCGCTGTAGCGCGTACGCTTGCCGCGGGCCTCGCCTCGTTGCGTGCGCGCGGCGAAGGTGCCGCCCACGTTGAAGGGAGGATCGAGGTACACGAGATCCAGCCGCGGCGAAGGGACGAGGGCGAGCGCGCGGCACACGTCGAGAAGATCCCCGTGATAAAGGCGGTTTTGCGCCGTTTTCGAGCGCGATCCGGGAGCCACGGCGATCCCAACACTACCGCCGCAGACTTCTCGCTACCAGATCGATCATCGGAGCGGGCATACGCCAACTCAAGGACTGACCGGGCAGGCAGATTTGGGGTGCTCTAGGCTAGGAGCGGCGAGGCGTGGCGGCTCGTTCGGTCTGAACTAGTAAGCGTGCTCCGGAGCCTCGCGGCTCGTGGCAACAATTCGGTGTGTGCGTGAGATCCCGGGTCCGACTAGCAGTCGGGCTCGTAGCACCATAGAAACCTCGACCTCTGTGCCGTCACGTCCGCCAGCATGCCACAACACCGCGCCGTTTCCTGCATCGTGTGTCGGGCGCAGCCCGGTGGGGGGCTAGCAGGAAACCCCTGTCAGGCTGTCTCACCGCGACACACGATGCGGGAAACGGGGTCACGGTGAGACAGCCTGACCGAGGTTTCTTACTAGTGCAGGGTCCGCGCCATCGTTCCCAATTTGCCATGCCAAATTGAGAAGTGAAGCAGGAAGGGGGTCCCCCCGACGTTCGTGACTTGGCATCCAGGCATGCCGGCATGGCAAGTATCCACGCTCTCGAATCTTGGGGGCCGGATTTTCGCCCGCGCGGCACTAGTTCCCCACGGGCGGATGACCCACCCACGCCGGATGAAACGCGGCAGGCTGTCGTACGCGTCGTCAGCTACGCAGACGGGCCGTTCCTTCCTAGGTGGTTCCGACAGCCTCGCCGTATTTTACGCTAGGCCTCGGTCATTTTGGATGATCGTGATCTGCTCCTGCCAAAGTCTGCTGCAGTAGTGCTAATTTAATTTAGTCGCCCTGGCGAGGCGAAAGGCCGCGTGCGCCTTCGTCGCGAGGCGGGAGCGTCACGAACGGCGCAATCTTGGAAGAGCGGGGGGCCGCTTCGATGGGCTCGAGGAGCGCGAGGATGAGCTCGTCGTCACTCTCGATGGGCGCTGTCATGGGAAGGGGCGGCAGCCAAGGCCAATAGGGACCGCCGCCCTCGCAACCCACGAGCGCTTCTTCCGGCGTGCACGCGGTGCGAAGGTGCAGGTGATCGTCGTGCGGGAGGCTGTCTTTCGGTTGCAGCATGACGTTTTCGGCGCGCCAGATGATCTCCGGATCTTCGCCGCGTGCGCGGGCATATTCGGTGATGAGCCCTTCGAGCGGCGCGCTGATGAAGAGCCACTGGACGTTGGCCGCGGGGGTCGTCATGAGTGCCTTGATGAGCAGCCATTCGCGAGGCAAATCGAGGCGAACGAAGCGGGGACCTCCGCTCTCCTGTGGAATGAAGGCAAGCCCGTCGGCGCCATATTTGACGAACCCAGGGCTCGGGATCGAGTTGCCCTCCGGCGTCTCTGCGAAAAAAAGCAGATCGACGTCGCGACCCGTACGATGCGAGCGGTGCCTTGCGATTTGCCCGCCCGAGCGCTTCGACAAATCGCCCACCATGAGCGGCGCGCCGCCGGGCCGCTGGTGCTCGACCGCCCAAGCCACCGTCTCTACCGCGTCGACGAGCCGGGGGACGCCATAGTGCTCGCCCGACTCGCTGAGCCAGCGGTATCCAGCGCCCCGGCTCGGAAGCTCGACGCCCGCCAACAAAACGCCGTGACCCGGTGCGCCGATGGTGCCGAGCATATTCGGTGTCAGCGGGGAAGGGGTAGACGAGCAGCCGAGAAAGACGAGCGTGACGACGAGCGACGCCGGGCGGCTCAACCTGCCTTCGGCGCTCACGCGACGGGCTCCACGGCGAAATAGCCGACGATCTTGGACTCGATGGCTTGCACGGCGGCGGCCGTGGCAAACGACTCGGTGAGCGCGACCTTGCCCTGCGAGACCGCGAGATAGCCTTGGTCGGTGAAGGCGAGGTAGGCGTTTTCGATGGTGGGCCGGCTCACCGCCTCGCGGCGTTCGAGATCGCCGGCGAGGAACATGCGATCGCCGGTGGCGAGCGCGCGCTTGGCGAGATCTTTTTGATTGGCCGGGCCCTTGAGGAGCACCGACAACCCGCGCGCCGCGACCCGGTAGCTCTCGAGGAAGGTGCGCGCGACCGACGCGTAGAAGTCGATCCACGCGGCGCCGTTCCAGCCGTCGTGGCCGGGGCCCGCGTACACGTTGCTGCGCTCGTCGAGCGCGAGCTCACCGGCGGACGCCATGTCGGTGAGCGTCTCGGCGAAATTCTGCTCGAAGGTCGCGTCTGCGCGAAACATGAATTCGAACTTGAAGAGGCGCGAGAGTTGTTGCACTCGCTCTTCGAGTGTAGCGCGCGCCACCGGCAAAAGCCTAGAGACTTGCGGCCTCGCGAGCGGCTCGGTGGCGGGTGTCCTCGGCTCGGGCGAGGGCGACGCGGCGAGGGCGGTGGCCACGAGGGCCCTCGGCACGAAGAAGTGGACGATGATGTTCTTCGATAGATCGAGGGCGAGCCGCTTGTCGTCGGGCACTGCGTATACGACGTCGGGTCCGGTGTAGATCTTGGCTCGCTTGCGGCGCGCGCCGGACGTCCCTTCGCCCGGGACGGCGGCGTTGATGATGTCGGCTTCCATGAAGAGACGCGCCGCGTCGTGGACGGCGTCTTCGCGGAGCTGGCCGCTCGGGCCGACCAGCGAGTGCGAAATGCGCGCACCCTGGCGCTTCAGCATTTGGGTCAATCGATCGGAGGTCGCCACGAGCTCGCCGCCGGACATGCCGTGTCGGGGGTGATTGAGCAACGCCATCGCCACCACGGCGCCGGGAGTCACTGCCGTGGCGCGGTTGATCTCCGACATCACGCGGTGCGCGAGCCGTGTCACCATGGCCCGCCGCTTGGCGGGCGTGAGCGGTCGCTCGGGATCGTGGCTCGCGGGGCGCGCCTCGTCGCCGTTCGAACGAATGTCCGAGAGGCTCAAGATGTCGCCGAACTGGATGTTGAGCCGACCATACCTGCCGCGCAGCACCCGGGTCGTCTTGAGGAGCTCGGTGGCGTCTTCCTTTTGCTTCTCGCCGCCGGTGAGCTCACGGACGTAGGCGCTCCCCTCGACGAGGCGGTCGTACCCGATCGACACCGGAACGAAATGCACCTTCTTGTGGGGCACCGCCAGCGCCGCCTCCACGACCATGTTGAGGAGGCCGAGCTTGGGAGGCAAGAGCTTGCCCGTGCGCGATCGACCGCCCTCCAGGAAGAACTCGATGGCAAAGCCCTCGCGGATGAGCCGCCGGATGTAGGCGTCGACCACGGCGGCGTAGAGCCGATCGCCGCTGAACGAGCGGCGAATGAAGAAGGCTCCCCCGCGTCGAAAGACGAGCCCGAGCGGAAAGAACGCGAGGTTGTCGCCCGCCGCGATGAGCGGGAGCTGCAAGTTGGCCTCGTAAAACACGTACGAGAGTATGAGGTAGTCGACGTGGCTCTTGTGGCTCGGCAAGAGCACGAGCGTCCCGCTCTTGGCCGCTTCCCGAACTCTCGCGAGGCCATCCTGGTCGACCTCGATGCCGTCGTAGATGCGATTGACGAGCGTATCGAGCGCGATGTCGAGCATGCGGATGACGCTCGGTTCGGGCTGCGCCTCGAGCTCACGTAGAATGTTGTAGGCGCGCGTGGTGAGGACGTTGCGCTCTTTCTCCCCATGGCCGGCCAGATCGCGGATGATGGCTTGGAGCTTGGCGCTCTTGACCACCTCGTTGCGCATCCGCTCGTTGCCCTTTTGCGCGGGGCCGACGATGGCTCGCCGCTCGCGCTCGAGCTTGCGCAAAAACGAGTACGTGAGCCGTCGGATGAGCGCGCCGTCGTCTTCGCTGCCGCTCGCGTCGCTTTCGGCTGCGCGGAGAAACTCGGAGAGGTCGACGGGCTCGCCCGCGCGAAGCACGACGTTGTTGTAGTTCTTGAGAAACTGAAACGTCGTGCGGACCTTGCCGGGAAATTCTCGCGTCCCGAGCAGGGTGTCGATCCAGCTGCTCTCGCGCTGGTCGGGGAGCTTGCTCCACACGAAGACCTGCGGCACGAGCAAGATGGGCTCTTGCCGGCTTCGCTGGAGCGTGAAGAGCGCCCGGATGAGGTCGTCGCCCTCCGACATCGATCGCCGCGGGCCCACTTTTTCGCCCGTGAGTCCGAGCATGGCGGGCGGCCTTTTCAGAAAGAGTGCGGCCGAGCCGCCCTCCTTTATGACGGCGGTCAACTCGGTGGCGGCGTCGCCGCGGCTCTGGGGCCGGAGCGCGCGCAGCCAGCCTTTGCCCATGGGTTCCAGGACCCACAGCCCGAGATCGTTGGCAAAGCGAATGCGCGGAAGGCGGTAACGCTTGGTCAAATGGTCGAGCGCGAGAAAATCCAAGAACGAGAGGTTGCGCAGGATGTAGACCACCGACCCTCGCGAGGCGGCGTTCCGCACCTGCGCGACCCACGCTTCGTCGACTTGGATGTGATCGAAGAAGCGCTGGTAGAGATAAGCGAGGACCGGGTTGGGCTCGTACGCTGGAGCGAGCTCGCGGCTTGTCATGGCGTCGCTAGGGAGCTCGCATCTGGATGCCGATGCCGAGATCGGCGCTCGCGCCGAGGTAACGCAGCATTTGAAACGTCAGCCCGCCGGAGACGTAGACCCCCATATATTTCGAGAAGTCGAACTGGGGGCCCACGTCGAGGTGCGCCAGCAGATCGGTACGAAACGAAGCGGGTACCACGCCGGCCGCTTTGTCGTCGGCGTTGGCGGGGTCGACCGGCCCGCTGGTGGTGTCGACGCCGAGCCACGGCGAGAAGTAAATTTTGAAGGCCGAATCGCTCATCGTGTAGAGGCGCGCGCCTGCGCCGACCTGTAGCATCTTTCCTTGGCTCGTTCGCACCCCGTCGTCCGCGAGGCCCATCCTGATGAACGCGAAAGGCTCGAAGAAGTCGAGGGGCGAAAAGCCGAGGGCGAGCCCAATGGCCGGTGATGCTCCGAATCCGCAGAACTTTTGTTGGTCCGACGCGCTCTTCGCGCGGTCGAAAACGGCGCAGCGCGGAGACTTGTCGTACCGGAAGAGCATTTGGTAGCCCGTCACGAACTCCGCGCGAAAGCTGAATTGCCGGCGATGTCCGAGGTCGTCGTCGGGCCTATCGGTGGACGGAGCGATCGCCGGGGCCGAGGGAGAGCTCTTCGGCTTGGTGGTCGCGGCGCCGGATGGCCTCGCTTCGGCGGGGTGCGCGGCGCTCGAGGCGAGCGCGATCGCGGCCAGCGCGCTCGAGGCGAGCGCGATCGGCGCGGACGTCCGCGCGGCGGC
>DATEMX010000281.1:0-3802 GCA_035275365.1 Polyangiaceae bacterium
CAAGCTCGACCGGCTCGGTGGGCAGACGTTCGCCAAGACCAAGCAGCGGGTCGAGAAGAGCCTGCGCCGGATGGCCGACGAGCTGCTCCGCCTCTACGCCGAGCGCCAAACGATCGTAGGCGAGGCCCTGCCGGCGGCCGACGACGACTACCGCGCCTTCGAGGCCACCTTCCCCTTCGACGAGACACCCGACCAAGCGCGCGCGATCACCGAGGTGTCGACCGATCTCGAAGCGCCGCGCCCGATGGATAGGCTCGTCTGCGGCGACGTCGGCTTCGGAAAGACCGAGGTCGCCATCCGCGCGGCGTTCCGCGCGGCGCAGGCAGGCAAGCAGGTCGCCATCTTGTGCCCCACCACAGTGCTCGCGCAGCAACACTGGCTGTCGTTCGAAGCGAGGATGCGCGGCTACCCCATTCAAGTGAGGAGTCTCTCGCGGTTTCAGACGAAGCAAGAGATGGCCGACGTCGTGCGGGGCCTCAAAGAGGGGACCGTCGACATCGTGGTGGGCACACACCGGCTGCTCTCGAAAGACGTGCACTTCAAGCGGCTCGGGCTCCTCGTGGTCGACGAAGAGCAACGCTTCGGCGTCACTCACAAGGAGCGCATCAAGCAACTCAAGCGCAACGTCGACGTGTTGACGCTCACGGCGACGCCCATTCCGCGCACGCTCCAGATGGCCGTCAGCGGTCTGCGCGACATGTCGCTCATCGCCACCCCACCCGTCGATCGGCGCGCCATCCGCACCATCGTCACGCGGCAAGACGACGCCGCGCTGCGCGAGGCGATCCGGCGCGAGCTCGCGCGCGGCGGCCAGATCTTCTACGTCTACAATCGTGTCGACGGCCTCTACGAGCGAGCAGCCAAGCTGCAGAGCATCGTCCCCGAGGCGCGCATCGCCGTCGGCCACGGTCAAATGGGCGACGGCGCGCTCGAGCAGACGATGTTCGACTTCATCGAAGGCCGCTACGACGTGCTCGCCTCGACGGCCATCATCGAGAGCGGGCTCGATATCCCCCGCGCAAACACGATCATCATCGATCGCGCCGACATCTTCGGCCTCTCGCAGCTCTACCAACTGCGAGGCCGCGTAGGACGCTCGAAAGACCGCGGCTACTGCTACCTCGTGGTCCCGCCGCCCAGCGCGATGACCGACGAGGCGAGGGCGCGCATCGACGCCATGGAGCGGCACACCGAGCTCGGCTCGGGGTTTCAGATCGCGTCGCTCGATCTCGAGCTCCGCGGCGCCGGGGATCTCCTGGGCGGCGAGCAGAGCGGCAGCGTCGCCGCCGTGGGGTTCGATCTGTTCTGCCGCATGCTCGAGGAGGCCGTTCACGAGCTCCGCGGCGAGCCCGTCGTGCACGACGTCGACCCCGAGCTCTCGTTCGACGTAGAGGCCTTGGTGCCCGAAGACTACATCTCCGACGTGGGCGTACGCCTCAGCCTCTACAAGCGCCTCGCGAGCGCCGAGAACGAGGCCGAGGTCACCGATCTCGCCGCGGAGATGGAAGACCGCTTCGGCTCGCCCCCCACCGAAGCCAAACAGCTCGTGCACCTCATGCGCATCAAGACCGAGCTTCGTCGCCTCTCGGTGCTCGGCTGCGAGGCCAGCGCGCGCACCGTCACGCTGCACCTGCGCGAAGACACGCCGATCGATCCGGCCAAGCTGACCTCGCTCGTCACCAAGAAGGGCTCGCCCTACAAGGTAACGCCCGACATGCGCGTCACTCGCCGCATGAGCGACCAAGACGCGGTGATCGACGGTCTCGCGGCGACCGACAAGATGCTCGACGAGTTGGCGCGATGCTTGAAGCCCACCTAACACTCGATCTGGCACGCGAGAAATCTGCCGCAGTAGTGCTGAGCGGGCCCTAGGTTCATTGCGGTTCGGCGCCGGCACGGGCCACCGCCGCCGCCAGGTAGTTCTGCGCCTTCAAGGCATAGGGTTGGTCGGGGCCGAGCGCCAAATGATCGCGAAAGGCTTGCGCCGCCGCGGCGTAGCGACCGAGGCGGAAATAAAGAACGCCGAGCGCCAGCGAAGTCGGAAACATGGGATCGATCCGGCCCAGCTCGTCGACCTTCTTGAGTCGCCACAAGTCGGCCGTGCGGCAAATGTCCGCCGCGGACGAGCCCTTGGCGGGCACAAGGTTCGGGTGCGTCAGGAGGAACCCGAAGAAAACGCGGTATTCATCGAGCGACAACGCGAACGACGGCTGCGTGAGACCGGTCAACTCGTTCCACCGCCTCTTGAAGAACGTCGCCCGAACCGCGTCATCCATGGCGATGATTCTGCCCTTCACCCAGCCGTTGCGTGACAAGAGCGAAAGGAACGGACCCCCGAGCCCGACGAGGTCTTCGCTCTGCTGCCCCGTGCCTTCCCAACGGTGCAAGGCGCGGAGAAAACGCTCGAGCTGAAAAGCGCGCAACGCAACTAGCCTGTTTTCGCCGAACGCCCGGGCTCGTTCGGTGGCTTCGAGGAGACTTTGCCGCGCCCGCGTCGCGTCACGCCCGTCGCCGTCCGATTCGATCGCGCCGTAGCGGCGAAAGGCCTCACCCAGCGCGCGAAGGTCGAAGAGCTCCGTCCCCTGCGCCACGTTGGTGACCTCGCGCGCGAGGGCCGGCTCGATCTCCGCGGCGAGCGCGCGATCGTGCTCTCGAGACCGCGAGACGAGCTTGGCGTCGGCGATCGGAACGGGTATTTCCGTGGGCTCGACGCGCAGCGGAACGGCGAGCAAGGTGCCAAAGAGCGCGATCGTGACGGCGACGAGCCCCAGCTCCCAGCCTTCGAAGTGACTGCCCTTTCCCCCGTGCTTTTTTTGCATGTGTGATACGTTTTCTTCCGACAACGAGGCAAATCACGTGCAAGAAAAACGACGCCACTTCCGCAAACCGGTCGACTACGCCTGCGAATTCAACGTAGCCGATGGCGCCAAGAAGGGTGGAATATGTCGTGATCTGAGCCTTGGAGGCACGCACATCGACACCGATGATGCGGCGCCGTTCGGGGCCAACATCACGGTCTACCTCAAGCTCAAGGGCTCGACGACGCCGAGCGCCCTACCCGGCATCGTGCGGTGGGTGAAGGGTGGGTCGATGGGGGTTCAGTTCGGGTTGCTCGGGGCCCGCGAGACCTACGCGATCACCGAAATGCTCGCGGAAACCTGACTCGCGCCTACTCTCCCGCAGGGGGCGATAGCGAAACGGGAAGGCGCACTTCGCGGGTGGTGGCACCCACGGGAAATCGCGCCGCGCCGATGGAGTCGCGCACACATTCGAGGAGCGTGGGCGACAAGGGCGGATTGAAAACGCCTTCGCGAACGACGCCCGTGGGCAGTACCGTCAAAGAAAGCGAGCTCTGGATCGAAAAGCGAACGCCGAGCGAGCGAAGCTGCTTTTCGTAGCACGCGCGAAGCCCTCGAACGATAGCGGCAGTGGCCGCCTGCTCGCTTCGACCTCCTTGCGCGACCTGCCGATGCTCGGCGGTGTCCGCTTCATGCTCCTCCGAGGGCGTCGCCTCGGCCGGAGATGCCTTCGGCGCTTCAACCGGCGCTCTCGCCGCTTCGGCCGGCGCTTCGTCGCGACGCGATCGCGGCGATCTCCGCCCCTGCGCCGCTGCTACATCGCTCGAAGGATCGGGCACGCTCAGCACCTTGGCGCTCGACACGCTCGATACCCCGCTCACCTGAGCCCCAACGGCGGGCGCCGTCAGCCAGCGCACGTGCGTTGCGCCGTCGAGCGAGAACGCCGCCCGCTCGGGCCCCACCAAGAGCCACCCTTGCGTCGAGCCGGGGTGCCCCGTGGGCCC
>DATEMX010000282.1:0-11420 GCA_035275365.1 Polyangiaceae bacterium
GTGCCGGCGGGCCGTTCGTCGCGATCAATACCGCGGCCATTCCCAAGGATCTGCTGGAGTCCGAGTTGTTCGGCCACGAGCGTGGCGCTTTCACCGGGGCACAGACCATGCGGCGAGGGCGGTTCGAGCAGGCCGAAGGCGGGACGCTGTTCCTTGACGAGATTGGTGAGCTGCGCCCGCAGGTGCAGGTGAAATTGCTGCGCGCGCTGCAGGAGCGCGTCGTCATCCGCGTGGGCGACAGCCGGCCCGAGAAGGTCGACATTCGCGTCGTCGCGGCTACCAACAAGGTGCTGGAAGACGAGATCAAAAAAGGTGCTTTTCGCGAAGACCTTTACTACCGCCTCAACGTCGTGAATCTGTGGTTGCCTCCGCTGCGCGAGCGCGGCGATGACGTCGCCATCATCGCCAAGGCGCTGCTCAGCAAATACGCCGACGAAATGAAGAGCGCCGTGCGCGGCGTATCGCCCGGCGCCATGGCGGCCATTCGAAAGTTCCCTTGGCCCGGCAACATTCGGCAGCTCGAAAATCGACTGAAGAAGGCGCTCGTGCTTTGCGATCGAACGCTCCTATCGGCCGAGGATCTCGATCTCGGACCCGAAGCGCAGCAGCCCATCTTGCCGCTCGAGAAGGCCAAAGAGGAGTTCCAGCGCAAGTACGTGCTCGAGGTGCTCGAGCGCAACAACGGCAACCGCACGCAAACGGCCCGTGAGCTCGGCGTCGACCCGCGTACGATCTTTCGCTACCTCGAAAAAGAGCCGCACCCCATCCCCAGCGAAGCCGGCTCAGGCCCCCGAGAAACCCGGTAGCAACGAGGAGCTTAGCCCTCGAGCAGAAGGGCGGGCAGGATGAGCGGGCTCGGCGTCGCCGAGGTGACGACGAGCCAGAGCTGGTGGGCGGCGCGCGTGGCGGCGATGTGAAAGAGATGCCGCGATTCGTCGTCTTCGGGGTAGGTGGACGCGTTCACGTCGACCATCACGACGTAATCGAACTCGAGGCCCTTCACTTGCCGCACGTCGGTGACTTCGACTCCGGGGCGAAATGCGAAGTCTTGCGCGCGGACGCGGCGCAGATACGGCACCTCGGCGCGCTTCAACCCTTCGTAGTAGACGTCGGCCTGCTCGGGGTAGCGCGCGAGGAGCGCCACCGTGGCGCGGGGCTCGCGCGAAAAGAGCGGCCTCAGGGCTTCGCCTAGAAAAGCGACGGCCGCTCCGATGCCCGGAAATTGGTGCGCTTCTACGGGCGCTCCCGAGCGGGGAACGACGGGCGGATCGGGATCGGCGATGGGACCCATGGCGTGCCGAGCGATCTCGAGGATTTCGCGCGTGGAGCGGTACGCAATACGAAGCGGCTCGACTTCGACGTGCGCGAGCGCGAGGTGCGACAGCACGCTCTTCCAATCGCTGAAACCGTTCTCGAGAAATAGCCGTTGCGAAGTGTCACCGGCGAGCGTGATGGAGCGTTCGGGGGTCGTCTGGGCGATGAGAACCGCGAGCTCGAGCGGTGAGAGATCTTGCGCTTCATCGACGAAGAGGTGCGAAAGGAGCGAGCCCTTTCGGGACGAGCGGGCCGGACCACGCAAGAGCTGACTCGTGCGCAAAAGGAGCGGGTGATCTTCGGGGTCGAGGCGCGCGCGCTCGTCTTCGGTGCGAACCCCGTCGATGCCGACGTCGCCTCGCACGTCTTCGTCGTCCGGGGCTTCTTCGGACTCGTCCTCCATGTGGCCAGGATCGGTCAGCGCGACGGCGCTGCATCGATCGGCACAGTGGCGATGAGCGCGTTTGATCTCGTCGGCCCGCATCGCCATGGGGCCTTCGCCCAAAACGCGCAGCAACGTGTCGAGATCGGTGAGCAGATCGGCCCAGATTTCGACGACTCCTCGCGAGTTCGGGCGCCCCTTGTAGCTCGCGACGCGCCGCTCGAGCTCGTGCAGGAGCGCGGGGTGTTTCTTCATTTTGCCGACCACGCTCGGCGCGTCGTCGTCGGTCGTGACCCGGAGCCAAGGAACGGCGTGGCGGAGCTCTTTTTCGGCCCAAGAACCGAAGGTGACGACCTCCACGCCGGCGACGCCGAGGGCGGGCAAGACCTGGCCGATGTAGGCCGCGAGGGCCGCGCCCGACGTCACGACGCGCATCCGCTTGGGAGCAAAGCGCGACGGGTTGCCGTAGGCGAGGTAGGCCATGCGATGAAGGCCGATGGTGGTCTTTCCGCTGCCCGCGCCGCCCTGGATGACGACGAGTCCGGCGTCGGGCGCCGTGATGAGCTCGAACTGCCGTGGATCGATGAGCGCGGCAATCTCGGGCAAGTGCCGATCGAGCCGCTGCTGGCCGTCGGGGCCGACGCCGAGGACGCCCTTGGCCGCCGGGCCCGGCCGGGCGGCGGTGCCCTGGCCGCCTGCCAGCAGGCTCTCCTTGGCGTCGATGTGCTTCCAGCGGCCCTGTTCCTGGCGGACGAAGGTGCCCTGCGGCGACGCGACGCGGATGAGCGATCCTTCGTCGATGGTGAGCGTGCGGCGCGCGAGGACCTCCCCCTCGACGTCGCGATCGCCGAAGCGTTCCTCGTAGGGGCTCCCCTCGCTGTAGCGGTAGTAAAGCTGGCTCACCGGCGCGTGGCGCCAATCGACGATGCGAACGTTGGCTTTGGCGTCGACGAACGTGGCGCGGCCGATCATGACGTCGCGCTCGCGCCATTCGCCGCGCTCGCCGCATTCGCGGAGCCTGAGATGCCCGAAATAGGGCGACTTGGGATCGACGAGCGCTCCCTCGGCCTCGGCGCGGCGGATGGAGACGCCCTGCAGCCGCTCCATTTGGGCGATGAGGGCGGGGACGTCTTCGAGGCGTGCTTCGCCGATTTCGTCACGTAGGGCAACGAGCTCGGCGTCGTAGTGCCGCATGTCGCGAGAAGGTCCTTGGGCCCCCGCGGCGAGCCTCTGCCCGACGCGCGCGAGCAGCGCTTCTTCCTCGCGCGGCAGGGAATCGTCGACGCCCTCGGGCGAGGCCGAACGGCCTTCGGGGGCAGGGCTTGGGGCGCGGGTAGGTGATGTTTCGGACAACGGAATCGGTTCCTGCGAAGAGCTGGCTTGACGAGGGCCTTCCTTTGAAGCACTTACCGGGCCCTCATGCCAGCCCCCTCGACTCGGATTTCTGCCCTGACCACGGTAGCCGCCATCGACCCAGGTGCGGAGATCGTCGAAGCGTTGGTTCGCCTTGCCGAGGGCCGTGAGGCCTTCGTCCTTGCCGCAGGCCACGTCGAAGGGGTCGAGCTCAGGCTCGCATCCGAGGCGGGCGGAGACGCCGTACGCGTTCTCGACGGGCGGTACACGCTCCTGCAGCTCGTCGGGCCCTCCACCGGACCCTTCATGGTGACCCTCTCGCGGCTCTCAGGCGAAGCGATCGTCGTCTTGGGAGGTGAGCTCACGCGCGCCCGCTCGGCGGGCGTGACCGCCGCCGTGCATCGCGCCGGTGAGGTGGCGGATGCCTCGGCCCCCGATGCGCCGAGGCCGGCGCCGGTCGCCGTCTCGCGCGCCAACACGCCGAATGCTCCCGTCGCTCCGCCCGTACCCTGGGCTCGGGCAGCCGCCGCAAGCGCCGCCCGCGCGCAGGCCGACGAACCCGAGCAGCCGATGCCCGACGCCGGCGACTTGGTAGAACACTTCGCGTTTGGTCTCGCGGAGGTCCTCACGTCCGACGGCGAGCGCCTCAAAATCCGCGATCTGAAGGACCCGTTTCGGGTTCGCGAAGTGTCGATGAACATTCTCAAGGTGATGCCTCCCACCGATTCCGACGGAAGGCGCCTCTTTCGCTTGGCGCGAAAGCAGCCCGGCTGACCCGTCAAACGCTGATGGCGCCCTTGCGGAAATCGCTCGTGCCGAGCTTCACGTTGACGCAGGCTGCGACGCCGGAAGCAAATGCGGCGTCGAGCGCCGGTCCGACTTGCGCCGCTTCCGTCACGAAGGCGCCGAATCCGCCCACGGCGCGCACGATCTCGTCGTAGCGCGTGTACGCGAGTCCGGTCGCCACGGCGCGATCGGCGCCGTAGAGCTCGACCTGGCCGCGCCTGATTTGGGTCCAGGCCGCGTCGTTGCCGACGACGGCCACGACGGGAATTCCCTGTCGAACCATCGCCTCGAACTCGAGGGCGTGCAAGCCGAACGAGCCATCGCCGTACACGAGGACAACGCGCGCCTCGGGTCGCACCAGTTTGGCCGCCATCGCGTAGCCCGGTCCGACGCCGAGCGTACCGAGGGGGCCAGGATCCATCCAAATTTGCGGCCATTCCAGCTTGAGTACGTAGGCGGCCGTGGCCACGAAGTCGCCGCCGTCGCCGACGACGACGTCAGAAGGGCCGAGGCGCTTGCCGATTTCCGAGCAAACAAAAAGCGGATTCGGCGGGCTTTCGCGCGACGCGATCTGAGGGAGCATCTGCTGGACGTGTTTCTCCTCGTCGGCGCGAACCTCGGCCAACCACTCGGCGAAGTCGAGCTTTTTGGTGCGGGCGAACGCGGCGAGCCGTTCGAGAACGATACCGCTGTCGGCTTGCAGCGCCACGTTTACGCTGCGGTTTCGCCCGAGCTCGGCGCCGTCCAGATCGATCTGCACGATCTTCGCGTCGGCGTTCCACGTGCCGGTGCGACCGTAGTCGACGCGAAAATCGAACGGCGTTCCGAAGACGAAGGCCGCGTCGGTTCGTGCGAGCGCGAAGCGCCGCGACCGACTCATGCGCGTCGCGTGTGCGTAGGGGATACCACCTCGCGCCATGCCGTTCAGGTAGAAGGGCGCGCCGATGTCTTCGGCGAAGCCGCCGAGGGCGTTGCGCCTGGGTGACCAACGGATCTGGGAACCCACCAGGAAAGCCGGGCGTTCCGAGCGCGACAAAATGGCCTCTGCGTCGGCGAGCGCGGCCGGATCGGCTCCGGGGCGGGGAGGCGAGGCGAGGGGGCTCGTTGCCGCCGGCGCGGTGTCGTCGGCCATGTTGAGGAACAAGTCGAGCGGCATCTCGAGGAACACCGGTCCCGGCACGCCGGAAGCGGCCACGCGAAACGCGGCGTCGACGTATTCGACGATTCGCGCGATGTCAGGCACCTGCACGCTCCACTTCGTGATCGGCCGCATGAGGGTGACGGCGTCCATGTCTTGCAGCGAGCCCATGTCGGAGAGGGCGCGCGGTCCAGCGCCGCCGATGACGACGATGGGCACGCCTGCACGCTGCGCGTTGGCGACGGCGGTAACCACGTCGGTGACGCCCGGACCCGCGGTGACGGCGCACACGCCGGGCCGACCCGTGATGCGCGCGTAGCCGTCGGCGGCATGGCCGGCCGTCTGCTCGTGACGAACGTCGACGACGCGAATGTCTTCGTCGAGGCAGCCGTCGTAGATGGCCTGGATGTGACCGCCGCAGAGCGTGAAGAGGTGCGTGATGCCGTGCCGCTTCAGCGCCTGGGCGACGAGGCGCCCCCCGTGCACGAATGCCATGGCCAAAACTCTACCACGCAGCGCAGGCGCCGCCGCCCCTCCGGCCAGAGCCTTCCGGTCGATGCACGAAGAACGAGCCGACCATGCGTTCGTCGGGCTACGGGCCGGGGTTGGTCAGTGCACGTCGCCGATGAGCCAAGCGAAGGCGGGGACGAGAACTTCTTCGGGTGATGCTCCTCCGTAGACGCCGCCGCGCGTGCCTTCGTGGTTCGATTCCATTCGAAAACCGTGATCTCCAAAGACGAGCATCAGCGTGCGCGGGGCCAGCGTTCGCGCGTGGGTTGCCAAGACGACCGCGACTTCGTCCGCCGTCGCGTCGAGCCGCTCGCCGAGCGATGGACCAGGCTCTCGCAAGCGAGCCTCGACGGCGTCGAGCTTGAGCAAATCGCGGTTGCCGACCTTGACGCGTCGCAATGTCGTCGACGAGCGTCCGCGTACGGCGTGCTCCTCGCGCTCGGCCGGCGCTGTGCGACCATTGGCGAGCCCCTCGGGCCCACGAGCCAGAAGCTCGAGCTGCACCGGCGTGGTGGTTGGAAGCGCCGACCAAAGAAGAAGTCGCTCGGTGCAAGTGGCTTGCGACATGAGCGCGCCCCGCATTCGATCGTGGATGCGCACTCCGAGATCGAAGCGCATGCCATCGACGAGGACGAGCTGCGCCGACTTCGCGCCGTGCAACCGAGCGATCTGGTTGGCGACCTGAGGCGCGTCGAGGACCATGCGCGGCCTCTTGCCGGTCACCTTGAGCGCCTCGAAGCCCTCGGTGTAGCTACGCGCGAAGCTCTGCGCCCAGGATTCGGTCGTTCGTCGCGCGGTCTCGTCGGCTTCGCCACGCGCGAGGGCTTCGAGCAGCGGCATGTAGCGCGACATGAAGAGCCGCTCCACGATGGTGAGCGGCTTCGGTCCCCGCGCGACCTCGAGCTCGTTGGCGAACCCTCGCCAATCGATGGGCATCTCGGCCTTGGTCGACCCTACCGTTGATGTTTGCGCGGGATCGCGTTTCGGGAAGAGGGGCACCACGCGATCGCCGAAAAGTCGCGGCTTGCTTTCGATCACCCTGAGTGGAGCGGGTGGTTCGGCGTGCTCAGGTTGGATCGGTTCTTTCTCGGCGCGTGACGGTTTCACGACGTCGATCTCGGCACGCAAAGCGGCGGGCGCGGCTCTGTCTTCGTCGTCGGACAGCGCGCCCTCGACGAACGCAGTCATCGGCGGCGGGGTCAAGCTCTCGCGAAGGTCGGCGGATACCGTCTCGTTCGTCGAGGGGCGCGTATCCGAGGTCATCTCCAACGCGGGAGGCGCCGACGGCCTCGACGTTTCGCGCTCGCTCACCAGCCTCTCGAGCCGGGTGGGTGGACCGTAGGCACCGATGAGCCGGTTGGCGACGTCGAGGAGCAGCGTGACCGGACGATCGACGGTCGCCGCGATCCACCAGCGAAGCACGGCGCTGTCTTCGGCGTCGAGGGCGCCCGCCAGATTTCCGGCCGACGTGAGATCGGGCAACCGAAGCTCGATGCCGAGGGCGCCCGTGCTCCGCGCTCGAAAAAGCTGATCCGAGAGGTACTGATCCAAGTCGCCCAAGTCGCTGACGCCGGGCGGGGGGGCCCCGCTCGTGTCGAGGGCGTGCTCGATGGCCATCTCGATGGCTTCGCGCAGGCGACCGCGCCCCCGCCGAAGCGACGGGCGTTGGTCGGTGAGGTCCGAAGGCGATCTCCAAGGCGGGCCCGGCACGACGACGGCCAAGAGACCCGAGCTCGTGAGCGCGCCGGGCGTGTGAAGGCGATGGTCAGAGCCGACGAAGCGGACTTCGCCCGCCACCGGCGTTCGGCCCGCAGGTGACGGCGGAGCAAGAAGAACTGCGGTCATGAGGCCCAAGGTGACGATCTTTCGAACAATGGCCCAGTTTTTGGCCGAAAAAGTTCGTGAATTGCCGCGGGCGCTCCATTGACCGGCGAGGCGGCGATGTTACGATCGGGCAGTTCCCTCTGCGGGACCCGAAAGTGAGCAAACATCGAATCCCGTACAATGCTGACACCAGGGGGTCGCCCCAAAAGCCGTGGTGAGCCAGGCCCGGATCCGATTCACCGGGAGGCCTGAAGCGGTCAAGCGATCCCCACCTAGCCAAGCGCTAGGGGTTCATGCGTGCTCGTCATCGGTCATCGCGGTAAGGAACTTATGAACGGGCCGTCCTCGAAAGGGCGGCCCGTTCGTCTTGGTGCACTACTGCTTCATGCGCTCGCGCGCTCTTTCGAGCTCCCTGCGCACGGCCTTGGCCCCCATCACGTAGCCGAATGCGAGGCCGACGAGCAAAACTCCGGGGATGAAAATGAAGTGCTCCGGGGTCACTTCGGGCCGCTCCGCGACAGCGCCTTCTCGAGCTCGTCGATCCGAGCGTTGATGCGTGACTGGCGCCGCCACGAGAAAAGCACGTACCCGAAGAGGACGACCCAGAGGGCCGCGTAGGCCTCGACGAGCAGCGTTTGTCCGCTCAGCGTCTCCTCGCCGCCTTCGACGGGACGAAACTCGGTCGAGCGTTGCCCCGGTTCGGGCGCCGGCTCGCCGGCTCGGGCAAAGAGTGACTCGCGCAGGCGTTCCCAAGTAGCGGCGTTGGCATTCGAGTTCATGAGTTCCTCTCTCAGTCGGGCAACACGGCGAGGGCGTCATCTTCGAGGTGCTTCAAGCGCGCGCGAGAAATTTCGGTGCGCGTGCGCCACCAGACGAGCAAAACCGTGAGCAGCGTGAACGCGCCGAGCGCGATGAAAAACGGCGGATACATTCCGGGGGCTAGCCCCCCGCCGCCCTTGCCGATCACCACCGGGTGCTGTCCGGCCCATTTTTGGACCGAATAGTGGATGATGGGAAGGTTGGCGGCTCCGAGGACCCCCAGCGCTGCGGCGAAACGCTTTTCGGCGTCGCCGTCGCCCGCGAAGTTTCGGAGCACCACGTAAGCGACGTAAATGAGAACGCTCAAGAGCGACGTCGTGAGGCGCGGATCCCACGTCCAATACCGACCCCATGCCTTGGCGCCCCACAACGGCCCGGTGATCAGCATGATGATCCCGAAGACGACGGCGGTCTCGGCGCCAGCTTTGGCGAAGGCATCGCGCCCGTCGGTCGGCGAGACGAAGTACGCCACCGACCCCAAGAAGCAGGCGCCCGCGCCGAGGTACATGCAGTATGCGGAGGGAACGTGGAAGTAGAAGATCTTCTGCACGATGCCCATCGTGCGTTCGATGGGCGCGTAGTAGAAGATCCAGTGGATGTCGACGAGGATGATGAGGGTGGTCGACGCGAAGAGCGCGTAGAACAGCGCGTCTTCGACTTTGCGGGACGAGGAACCCATTCCGCCCGTATTACCAACGACAGCTCGAAAGCGCCAGAAGAGCGCCGATCCGCGCTTGAACCAGGCCGAACTCTTGCAGCGCCAACTGACTCTCCGATTCGCGCAGGCGCCTGCCCGATTCGATGAGGTCGAGGCTCGTACCCGTACCGGCCTGGAATGCTACGCGCGCGAGGCGCTCGGTCTCGAGCGCGAGGTCGCGCGATTGCTCGGCGACCCGCCGGGTCTGCTCGGCGACTTCGACCGCTCGTCGCGCTTGGGTCACCTGGACGGTGGCGTTGCGCCGCGCGGATTCGAGCCTCTGCGCTGCCTGATCCTCCTGGGCGCGCGTGTCGCGGAGCGCGCCGTAGCGCACGCCGCCGTCGAAGAAAGGTACGGTCAGCACCGCGGCGATGGTCCACGCCTCCTGCTTGCCGTTGGCAAACGGCAAAGACGACGCGCTCATGGTGCTCGTGAGGTTCACGGTCGGCGAAAACTGTAGCCACACGTCCTTCACGTTGCGTTTGGCGATTTCGGTAGAACGCCGCGCCGCCGCGATGTCGGCGCGTTCGTCGATCGTCGCGGCGGCGGCGCAGCTCGCGCGCGCGCTCGCCTCGAGTCCGTCGAGATTGATGTCGGGCTGGACACCGAACGGCTCGGTCGAGCCGAGCGCGAGGCCGAGCGCCTCGCGAGCCTTCCGCAGCGACTCGTCGCCCGTCACCACGGCGGAGCGGGCGACCGCGACGTCTTGCTCGGCCCGCACCGTGTCGAGCGCATTGCCGGCGCCGAGCATCACGCGCCGCTTGGCCAGCGTGGCGCGATCGAGCGCGGCGCGAAGACCGATGCGGTTGACCTCGCCGAGCCGCTCGGCGGTCACCACCGACACGACGGCGTTGGCGAGGGCGACGGCCAAAAGGCGCTTCTGATCGTCGGCCGACAGCCGCGCCACTTCGCGCGCGCGATCGGCCGTGCCGAGCGCGTACCACGCGCGCGGAGCGAACACGGGCTGCGTGAGCGTCACGGAGGCGCCGTAGGTCGACGCCTCGGGCACGGCGGCCGTCGAGCACGCACCTGTGAGTGGATTGCAGAACGTTTGCTCGCCGCGCAGCACGTTGCGCGTGGCGTTGGCCGTGCCGTTCACGGTGGGCAGGCTCGCGGCGAGGGTGGATCTCCATTGCCCATCACGCCGCTCGATTTCGTCGAGGGCGATCTTCAGATCGGTCGACCGTGCGCGCAGCATGCCGAGCGCCTCGTCCCAGGTCGCGATGACGCGCGCGGGCGGCGCGATGGGCTCGAGCATGGCGTCGTCCGATGCGAGCGGGGACGGCAAGGGCACCGCCGGCGCCCGAGCCGGCTCGGCAGCGAGGGTCGAGGCGCTCGCGAGGACGGCAGCAGAGACCAAAACGATCGACGCGAGCCGCATGGCCCCACCCATGTCGTCCGTTTGGTCGACGCGCAAGCGCAAAAGCGCTCGCGGCGCTCGTTAGCCACGGGCGCGAGGAGATTGCGCCGAGCGCGCCCGCTTCTTTGCCTTGGGGCGGGGCGGTGGTGTGGTCGGACCCTTGGGTGAGCCCTTGGTGCCGGGCGCCCCTTGCTCGAGCCATCGCCAGAGAATCATCTGCTCGGCGGTCGCTCCCTTGGCGACGACGCGCCGGAGGACCTTCTTCGCCTGAGCGAGCTTGCCGGCGCGCGCGAGCGCGTGGGCATACGAAGCGGCGATCTCCGCTTCCTTCGGCTCGCGCTTGTAGGCTTCTGCCAAGAGCACCACCGCGTCGGCGGGGCGACCCAAGGCCACGTCGAGCAGGTGACCGAGGTTGTGTGCGTACCAAGGGTTCTGCGGCGCGAGCGCGATGGCGCGGCGATACGACGCTACGGCGTAGCGGTAGTTACCGAGGAGCGTTTGCGCCAACCCGAGCACGGCCCACGCGCCGTCGTCGTCGGGGTCGACCTTCACCACGCGGCGAGCGAAGATCGCCGATCTCCACGGATCGCGATCGACGGCGAGCTCGGCCAGGTGTCGATGCGCGAGAACCCACGCATCGCTCTCCGGCTCCGCGCTGCGAGCGAGCTTGGCGAGCATGGGCAGGACCTCGTCGGCGTCGAGCGCGTTGCGCAGCGCCCATTCGACATTCCTCCGAAGGGTGTCGATGTCCTCGCTCTCTGCTCTCTTGCCCATACAACCTTGATAGCGGTCGAGCCTTCGCCACGCAACGCCGTCGTCGCTGTCTTTCGTTCAACCGTCGTTCGTACTTGACGTTCCCGAAGAACGTGCTCGTGCTGGCTCTGCCTGGACCGCCTTGCCCGAGATAGTGGCGCCGTTCAAAGCGGCCAACGCTTTTTCGAGCAATTCACGCTTGACCGACACGAACGAGCTGCGATCGCGAATGCGAATACGGCCGGTTTCGGCGCGCGAAATCCCTGCCAGTTCTGCGAGCACCCGCTGAAAGTCCGATGCGCTCACCGCGTCGCGACGCCCGAGGTTCACGAAGATTTCAGCAAAGGTCGGATCGTTTGCCGCAAACTCCGGTTCTTCCACCCATTGAATGCGGAGCGCGTCCTCTTCGGCGTCGCTCCGGAGTGGCGCGCGTTCGCGTTTCACGCGCGCGCGTCGCCGTGTCGGGTCGGCGGCAGGTAAGTCG
>DATEMX010000283.1:0-5401 GCA_035275365.1 Polyangiaceae bacterium
GTGCAACCGCTGAATCGTCGACGTTTTCAAATGTGGCTTGTACTATGCCTGCAGGGCCTTCGAGTGGCCGGATGAGGCAAATCAAAGGCCCAGACCCCTCGTAGAGCTGTACACGACGGTACGTAACGGTCTCGTGCGGCATGCGAACACCACGGTAGTCGCGCCGCGGTTGGCGCCGAACGGAGATCGTGGGCCCGACTACCCTCGTGGCGTCCGTTGAATCAGCGTCGTCAAGAAGTCGTTAGGGTCTTGAATGCCCGGTGGCGTGGGCGCCGATGGCTTGACCGATGGCGATGGCCAGACACTTCCGGCCACGATGCGTTCGACCTCGGGCTCGACGACAGCATGCAAGGCGGCGGCGTAGGTCGAGGTCACCGAACGCCATGTCGTCCTTCTCGACGAAGGCCGCTTCGACGTCGATCTGGGCGCCATGCTCGCGCCACGTCTGCGCCGCAGCCTCTAGGGCGTTGAGGCCGATGACGATCGACGTGTCCTCGAGCGCCGCACTTTGCGCCTTCCACGGACCAGCGAAGCCGTCGGCGTAACACAAGCGGACCCGACGACGCCGGGCGAGAGATCCGAGCTTCAGCCCCCAGCCGAGGAGGTATTCATGCAGGACACGATGCTTGAGGAAGCTCTGCTCCCGGCCTTGGTACTCACGAGGAACCTGCATGAATGCCCCTGAAAAATGGCGCTTTCCATTCGCCGAGATGAAGCTATACTGCACATCCGTGCAGATGCAAGCGACGAGGGCCCCGTGAGCGATCGAAGCTCGATCGAGTGGACCGAAGCGACGTGGAATCCCGTCCGGGGCTGCACGAAGATCTCACCCGGCTGCAAGCACTGCTACGCAGAAACGTTCGCAGAGCGGTTCCGGGGCGTGCCTGGTCATCCGTTCGAGCAAGGTTTCGATCTGCGTTTGGTTCCAACTGCCCTGGACTTGCCCAGGCGGTGGCGCCGTGGGCGGCTCGTCTTCGTGAACAGCATGTCGGACCTCTTTCACGAGGACGTGCCGGATGAATACGTCGCTCGGGTCTTCGACGTGATGCGCGAGTGCGCCCAGCACCAGTTCCAGGTGCTCACGAAACGGGCCGAGCGACTGGAGGCCCTGGCGCCGGTGCTGCGCCCGTCGCCGAATGTGTGGCTCGGGGTGAGCATAGAGAATGCTCAGCATGCCTGGCGCATCGAGCATCTGCGTCGTGCACCGGCACGTGTTCGATTTCTCAGCATCGAACCCTTGCTTGGTCCCATGGGAAGGCTTCGCCTGAATGACATTCACTGGGTCATCGTCGGCGGCGAGAGTGGGCACGGTGCTCGACCGATGAACGCCGAGTGGGTCCGCGACGTTCGCGATCAGTGCCGACATGCTCGTGTGCCGTTCTTCTTCAAGCAGTGGGGCGGCGTGCAGAAGTCGAAGAACGGTCGGCTCCTTGACGATCGAACTTGGGACGAGATGCCTCGCGTCGCAGCTGGCTCAGGTCCACGTCCGAGCGAGAACGGTCGAACGCATCTGCCAGTGCAAACCTGATCAATCGCCGCTCCCTTATGAACGTCGTCTCGTCGGCCTCTTCTTCGTCTCCTCCAGCCGAACCTGGCTCAGGTACCTGGCGACGGGCACTACGGTGCAGACGTGGACGTCGCCCTTTTCCAACCCTCAATCGCGAACACTCATCAGCAATCGCGTGCGTCGCAAAAAAGAACTCGTTTCTGCCAAAACTTGGCCGACCCAGCCGCTTTCCCGTAGTGGGTGAACGTCCACTCTGGTTGGAGGATCCGATGAGCGTTCATGAAGATCGGCGCGAGGCCAAATCACAGCGCATTCCTTTCGAAGCGATCGTCGAGCTCGGCGGCGACGCCGGCATGGGCTCGGCCTTCGAGGCTCAGGGGGTCGACCTTTCGGCCAACGGCATGCACCTCCGAACGGCCTACCTGCCCGACCTCGGGCAACCGCTGCTTTGCCGCTTCGGAAGCGGCGCGCAGGAAATCTCGGCCGACGCCGACGTCGTTTGGCGCCGAGAAGGCGCACGCGGCGGAGAGTTCGGCATTCGGTTCTCGAACCTCGACGGTGCCAGCGCCGCGGCGCTTTGGGAAATGTGTGGCGTTGCACGAGCCGAAGGAAGCGGGGCGGCGCTCCGCGAAAGCGCCCGCCCCGAGGCCGATCCCGGCACGCGCGTCCGCTTGCACATCGATGGCCTCGGCTCGCCCATGAAAGCGCGCGTTCGCGGCTCGAGCGAAGGTGAGCTCCTCGTGGGATCGAACCTCGAATTCTTGCGTGTCGGCCGCACCCTCGAACTCGAGGACGTCGACCGTGGTGGCAAGCGACCGGCGCACATCGACCGCGTCGACGTCGAGGTCGACAGCGAGTCGCGCGTTCCCCAGCTCGTCGTTACCCTTCGTTACGACGACGTGGCCCAAGACGAATCACCCCCGGAGAAGGTCTACGCGGCGGCTGTCTCATCGACTTCGACGAGCCCTCGATCATCCACACCGTCGGTGGAGGCAAGCGCTCCCGCTCCGTCGGTGGCCGTTGCCACCAGCCGAGCTTCCGACGTCGACGACGACTCGGTCGAAGAAGAGCAAGTCGCCCGCCTCATGCGGTCGCGATTCTCCAGCGCGGCGGCCGACATAATGCCCAAAGTGACGGCGTTCGGCATTCGTGCGCGGACCACCGTGGGCTTGCTCCTTTCGAAAGCGGTCGAGCGTTCGCGCGGCGAGTCCGCCGCGCCCCGCCGGATGACCTCGCCTCCACCGACCGGCGCACTCCACGCGAGCGGCAAGCGCGTGGTCCGCGACGGCGACGACGACCGTCGCGACGCTGCGCCCGAGAAGCGCGCGAAGATCGGCAAGAAGGGCATTGTCGCCATCGGAGGAGCCGCGGGTCTTTTGACCGTCATCGGCGCCATGGCCATGCACAAAACGGCGCCGCCTCCAGGCGCCGTCGTGACCGAACCTACGAATGCGGCGACCACGACCACGACGGCGGCTCCCGCTGCCGACCTTCCCGTCATCGGAGCTCTGCAAGCCGAGGTCCCGCTGTTCGGGCCGACGACGTTGTCGACGACCGAGCCGGCCCTGGCGGCGTCGCCTTCGGCCCCGACGGCGTTCGGCGGCGCTGCCGAGCCCGCCATGGGCGCGGCCAATCCTCCGTCGATCCAAGAGGTCGACGACCAGCGCTCGGACTCGGACGATCACAGGTCGGGGTCCAAACCACACGCCAAGGTGACGCCTTTCGGTCACGGCAAGGTCGGCCATGCCGTCGTGCTCCGCATGAAGACCGACGGTGAGATCACCGAGATTCACGGTGTTCGGACGGCAACCGGCTTCACCGTGACCGTGCCCGGGCGCCGCGCGTTGGATGCCGGTTCGTCGCTCGCTTCGCGTGACTCGCGCATCGCTTCTGTCAAGGTTTCGCGCGGCAGCAAAGGCAGCGAGCTCAGCTTCCAGTTCAAAGACGGCGTTCCGCCGTACCTCGTGCGAGCGAAAGGCACCGATCTTCAGATCGCGCTCGGCAAGCCGAGCGACGGGGACGACAAGGACAAGAGCGACAAGCCCAGCAAGACCGACAAGGACAAGAGCGACCAAGACGAGCACAAGCACGGCGTGACGGCGAAGAAGCCGGACCACGAAAGTCACCACCGCTCGAAGAAGGATTAGCATTACTCCGGGGAGTCTTGGCATCGGCAGATCACGATCAGCAAAAATGACGCTAAGCCAACGTAAGATACGGCGAGGCCGTCGGAACTACGTCGTTCAAGCAAGACTGGCCGCGAAAGCCCCGCCCGCCTTGCTTCGCCGCAGCGAAAATGTGCCTATCCGGTCAGGTTTCGTTGGGTTATGTCGGCTCCGACGATCGATCTGGTAGCGAGAAATCCCCCGGGGCGGGGCGGCGCGAGCCGCTCCGCAGGGTAAGAGGCTAAAAGATCGAGCTTCACGCGCGGTCATTTAGCGCATTGCCGTGGGGGTGGACCTGGGTCCGCCCCCTTTGCGCGTGACCCGTAAGAGCGCCGTGCGCGTCGCCGTCGTGAACGAAAGCGGATCGCGTTCGCCGCGAGCCAATCGTAGAGCGCCGGCGTACGCGATCATCGCCGCGTTGTCGGTGCAGCTCTTGAACGGGGGCACGGCGAGCGTGAGGCCGACTTCGGCGCACGCGCTCGCCGCCGTTTGGCGGAGCTCGCGGTTGGCCGCGACACCGCCGGCGAGCACTACCGTCTTGACGTGCTCGGCGAGAGCAGCGCGCACGGCTTTCGTAACGAGCGAACCTACGACCGTCTTTTGAAAGCCGGCGCAGAGGTTGGCCGTTTCTTCGTCAGTTTGCGGCTTTCCGTGCTCGGCGACGTGCCTGGCGACGAAGCTCTTCACGCCCGAGAAGCTGAACTCGAGCGAGGTTCGGCGCGCCATGGGGGGCGGGATGGGAAAGCGAGACGCATCGCCCTTGGCCGCGAGTTTGTCGACGATGGGGCCGCCCGGGTAGCCGAGCCCGATGGCTTTGGCGACTTTGTCGAACGCTTCGCCGGCCGCGTCGTCGCGGGTGGCCCCGAGCTCTTTCACCTGCGACAGCGCCGGGCCGTCGACGCGGTAGAGCGCGGTGTGCCCGCCTGATGCGAGCAGCGCCACGAAGGGGTATTCGGGGGCCGGCGGGGGCGGCGCGCTGCCGGCGGGGCCCACGCGGCGCAGAAAGACCGCCAGCAGATGGCCGACCAGGTGATCGACGGCAACAATGGGCAGATCGCGCGCCCACGCGAGCCCCTTGGCCGCCTGCACGCCGACGAGTAGTGCGCCCGAGAGCCCCGGCTGCGCAGTTACCGCGATTCCCGCGAGGTCGCCGTACGACACGCAGGCGGTCGATAGGGCCTCTTCGATGACGAGCGTGATCGCGCGAATGTGATCGCGGCTGGCGAGCTCCGGCACCACGCCCCCGTAAGGAGCGTGCAACGCGACCTGGCTCCTCACGATGTCCGAGCGCACGAGCCCCGAAGCCTCGACCACCGCGGCTCCCGTCTCGTCGCACGACGATTCGATTCCTAAAACGAGCATGTTCCGACCTCACGAACCATGGGCGCAAATACCGCGAAGATCGGGGCGCCGTCGCCCGGTGATGGCGCGCCCGTCTCCCCGAGGGAGGGGGCGCCCCGAAACAAGCGAACCTCGGCTTCACCGGTGTGCATGAACGAGAGCACTACCATGACCGTCGGCCCACCGTCCGCGCTGTTCGGATCGACGGCGTAGAGGAGGTTCTTGTCACGCCCCTCGCCGAAGTCGAACGTGAAGAGGGGATCGTGCGAGAGCTGGGGAATCGGCCGCATCGCTGCGTCGACGAAGAGGCCGTCGCTGGTCGACAACGCCCCCGGCCGGTCGCCGACGTGATCGGCGTCGAAGGTGAAGCGCATCTTCACTCCTTCGA
>DATEMX010000284.1:0-7107 GCA_035275365.1 Polyangiaceae bacterium
GGTGGCGAGCACGATCGCCGAGAAGGCGCCGACCACCTCGGGCGCGAGCGGCGACCGTACATCCGACAACGCCACGGGCCGGGCGACGATCTTGCCGACGACCGTCCGCGCGAGCTCCCGCTCCGCGTCGATTTGAATGCTCACGGCGCCATCGGCCGTGGAGAGCCGCACCGACGCGCCGTGCAAGGGCGGCGGTTCGCCCAAGGTGACGTCGATCGACGAGGCGAAGACGCGCACCTCTTGCCCCAAGAGCTCGGACAGTGCCCGGCCGACGCGCTCGGGGGCGACGGCGCGGTGCAGCGCGCGGCGTGCGTCGCGAAGGAGCGTCACCGTCTCGCGCGGGACGACCTCGAGCGAACCCCACGGGAACGCGCGCACGTTCACGGTTTTTTCCACGCGAGCGTCCAGTGCCGATCCGACGTCATCGTCACTACCGCGGGGTCGATGCCCGCGCGCGCGGCCAGCGCTTGCACCTCTTGGAGCGTGAGCGAAGCACGGAGCGACGCGTCGAAGAGCGCTCGTTGATGGGGCGTTGCCCGACCGGCATAGGTCGCGACCAACCGAGACACATTCGAATCGCCCGTCGGACGCGCGAGATCGCGCACGAAGAGCGTACCTCCTGGCGCGAGCACGCGCGTCATCTCCGCGAGCGCGAGCGAGGGGTCAGGAATGTGGTGCACGATGCTGTTGGAGATGACCGCCGTGAAGGTCGCGTCGGCAAACCCGCTCGCCTTGGCGTCACGACGCTCCGCGGCGATGACGCCCGCGAGCGCCGCTCGTTCGATGTTGGCGCGGGCGAGTGAGAGCATGTGGGCGGCGAGGTCAATGGCCACGAGCCGACACGAGGGCTCCTTTTGGCAGAGCTCGATCGGCAGGAGCGCCGTTCCTGTGCCGACGTCGAGGACGAGCGCGAGATCGGCTTCGAGGGTCAAGAGGTCGGCGACGAAGCGCGCGTTCACCTCGCGGTGATCCATCTCGTCGTATTCGCGGGCATAGGTCGCGGAGTCCATGACCTCGGGCTCGAGCACGCGCCCGAGCGTCTGGCTCGCGGGGCGTCGCTCGCTCGGGGGTGCGCCGCCTCGCGCCGGGCTTGTGTCCGGTGGGTGGGCGGGCGGAGAAGGCGGCGGTGAAGGGTGCGGGGGAGGCGGCACGTTGGCCAGGTATTGTACGCGGACCTCGGGTCTCCATGATACGCTTCTGGTCCTCTCGTTCTCGGAGGACTGCATGCGCGCGTACTGGTTTCTCCTCTCCGCCTGCTCGACGATGGTTGCCGCTACGGCCCACGCCGAGGCTCCTCCCGCACCCTCAGCGTCGGTCGAGGCACCCAAAGCGGCCGCTCCCGCCGCCGCCGGCAAAGGCAAAAGTCCCTACGGCGCCAAAATGCAAAAGGGCCACGCGGCCTGCGCCATTCGGGATTTCGCGGCCGCGGCCGCGGCCTACAAAGAAGCCATCACCGACGACACCACCGATCCGGTCGGCTACTACTTCCTCGGCGAAGCAGAGCTCGCCGCAGGCAACGTCGCCGACGCCGATGCGAGCTTCGCCAGTGGCCTTCGCAACGCGGGCAGCAAGGACGACATTCACGCCAAGCTCTTGTTCGTCATCGCCGATCTCCGCGAACGACAGGGGAAATGGCCCGAAGCGAAGAAGGCTTGGGACGAATACGGCCAATTTCTCGCGTCGCACACCGCGGTGAACGGCTATGCCGCCACGGCGACCGAGCGCAACAAGGTCGCCCTCGCCAAGGTCGACCTCGACACCAAATATGCCGCGGTCAAGCAGCGCATCGAGCAGCGCCTGCAAGAGACCACCAAGCCGCCGCCCGACGACGGCCCGCAAGGCCCTGGTCCGAAGAAAAAGTAGCGCGCACCACCGAACATTCTCCGTCGGGCACTTCGATCCGCGCCGCGCCTTACCTCGCCGATGGGCGTCAGTTGATGACGGGAGGAATCGGGGGAGCCATGTCGTCTCGCACGCACGAGGTCAGGTCGAACAGCATGAACTCGAGCGCCTTCTCCTGCGGCGAAAGGTCGGTCGTCGTGCAACCACTCGGAAACGGCGCGTTGATGCGATCGCCCGACGAGACGTGGATGTCGCTGAGCACGATACGCCCGCATTGGTCTTCGGGCTTGGCGCCCATGGGCGTATTGAGCGTGAGGTACTGAATCGATTTGGGGTTCTCACCGTAGATCCACCGCTGGGCGCCGGGGTTCACCGCGTCGATGGTGTGCTGCGCCTCGCGGATCACGAGTTGCCCGCGGGTGGTGGACCCCTGGACATTGACGAGCCAATCGGCGAGCGCGGCGCCTTTCGGAAAGGTCGTGTCGATCTGGGCGGTGAACGGATTGGCCAAATCGGGCTGATGGTTCCACGCCGCCGCGGTGGGGAACGGCTCGGGACCATTCTCGAGCCAGAAGTTGTTCCAATGCGACATGAACAAACGCCCGCCGATTCCGGCGTAGTCTTGAATGGACTTGCGAGCCATCGCGCTCTTGTCCTGCGGGCTCTCTTGGCCGTCACAAGCCATGAGCACGACGTCGTACTTCTTCAGCATGGCGAGGTCGTTCCAGAAGGGTACGACGGGCGAAAAATTCGCGCCGCCGTTTGCGGGAGCAAAGGAGCTCGTTCCCCCGACACCGGCGTAGTAGTTGACGCGCCCAGTCCCCGTTTCGGGCGTGAACTCGGAGTCGTCGATGCCGATCTTGCGGAGCAAGCACTCGAGCGGATCCCACCCTCCGGTTGTGAGCGCCATCTTGGGGATGTCGCCTTCGCTCTTGTTCTTCGGGAGGCGCGTGAGGGTTTTGTCGGCGATGGGCGTGTCGGCGCAGGCGGCGATGGCGGGAACCTTGAGCTGCCGGCGCCACTTGCCGATCTGGATGACCAGCGGAATGTCGGTGCCGACGGGCACGTTGGAGAGGACGAAGTTGCCCTTGGTGTCGGTGAGCGTGGCGGCGATGGGGCTTCCCGAGATGCTGCCGCACTTGTCGCAGGTGGCGCCTTCGACCATGGGATCGAGCGGCGCGTTGGGCACGTACACGATCACGTTGTAGAGCGGTACCTTGCCGGCCGGATCGAGGACCGTTCCACTCACGGTCGTCTTCGCGCCGGCCGCGCAAGGCCGCTGTTTGCAATCACCGAGCGTGCACGTCGTTTGCTGACAGGCGAGGCCGGTGCACGGACCTTGCGGCGTGCCCGCGTCGTAGTCGGCGCCCGTCGTGATGGTGAACGTGCCGCCCGATCCCGTCGAATGTCCGCCTCCCGCAGTCGTGAGACCGAGCCCGCCGCCCGACCCGCCCGACCCGCCCGACGCCTTTGGATCGAAGGTCGCGTCACGCGGGTTGCCACACGCGGCACCGAACGAGCAAACGACGAGACCGAGGCCCAGGCCCAGGGGGCGAAGGTGATGATGTTGCATGGCGGTGTTCGGAAAGATACCACCCAATTCCCGACAAGTCGCGCGCGGAGAGATGCGAGTTTGGAGGTGAATGTAGGCCTGTGAGCTATCTACCTACGCCGATCACCACTTCGCGCATCGTGGCTTCGTCGGCTTGCCTCGCGAAGGTCTGCAGCGCACCGTAGGCGCTCGGCTCCACGCGTCCCGCGGGGATGTCGATGACGCGATCGAGCACGAGCGCTGGCCCTTCTTGCTTGTCGCGGACGATGACCTTGCGCTCGCGATCGTGGATCTCGACGGGACGGAGCGGCGTTGCGACCCTCGCCCCGGGCGGAAGCTTGAACGACAAGCGAATCGACGCGTAGGTCGGTTCACCGAGCAAGAGCGGCGTTTGCCGGCGCGGGAGACGCGTGATCTGCGAGATGCGAACGGGAAACGGCGGCACCAGGACGAGATCGTCGCCGCGCCGGCGAGCAAAATCGGCGACTTGCACCGTCATGCGCATGACAATCGGCTTGTCGAGATCCGCCTGATTCTCGACGACGACCTTTTCGAGCCTCGCCCCGGGGATGGCTTGGGCGAGGAGCTTGCTTTCTACGACGCCGTGGAGCTGCGCGGCGGGGAGCTGCTCGAGCCCCGCGCGGAGCCCCATCGCCGAGTTGCCGATGAATTTCTGGGCGAGCTCGATGGTGGCGCTCCCGTCGGCGCGGATCTCGCCGCTGCCCTCGTACGCGACTCCGTCCGCCGCGCCGTCGGCGGTCGTGGTGTCGCGCGGCGTTCCCGTGATGAGCCGGTAGACGGGCTGACCGCGCAGTCCGGCCGGCACGTAGCCGTAGGGCGCGAACTTGTCGCGCAAGGTGAGCCACTCGGGCTTGGCGCCGCCGACGCGCAGCAGAAAGTCGTCGAATTGCTCTGCTTCGGAAATGGGCCCGAGCGGCGGCGGGCTCAGCCGGTCCTTGGAGACGGCCATTTCCACGGGGATGCCGAGCGTTCGGCAGAGGTACATGAACGCCGACGCGCGGTTACCCGATTTGCCGATGATCACGCGTCGCCCGTCGCCCTCGCGACCGTCTTCGACGTTGGCGAGGAGCCAGCGGTAGAGCTTGCGCGCCTTTTGATCGTCCTTCGATTCTCCGGCGACGATTTGCGAGGCGATCCGCACGATGCGAGGATCGCGCGGGAGCTCGTCGCTCGCCGCGTCGCCCAGGCGCCGCAGATGATCGGCGAGAGAAATGCCCCAACCGATGCGGACGCTCGGGAGAAATTCTTGAATGGGTGCGCTGGCGGGCTCGCTCGGCGCGGCGGGGCTCTGGTCGACGCGCCAGCGCCGCACGACGAGCGGTCCGTCTTCGTGGACGGCGGGAGCGGGCACTTCCCCGCGCGTCTCCACGACGAGCGGCCTCTCCTTGGGCGATACGACCACGAACTCGCTTCGCCAATAGGCGATGTCCGCTTCGCGAAAGAACCAGTGGGGGCCCAGGTAGCGCTGGCCCGCCTGCCCGTCACCGCCGCGGCTCACGATGCTCTCGGTCTCGATGTAGTCGCCGATCTCGAGGTGCGGCATCGTCGCCGTTTGTTTGCCGCTCACCATCTCGGGTTCCAGAACGGTGCCGTCTTTCTTGATGACCCGCATCTTGAGCAAGAGCCCTTCCGGGATCTTTTGCTCCGCCATCTTTCCGATGGCCTCTTGCGATTGAATGCGGACGAGCTCGTGCTCGAGCATGCGGCTCGAACCGTCGGGGTGGATCCAGATGGTGGAGTAGTCGAGCACGCGTGCGGCGTTGCCCTCCATCTCTTCTGCGCCCGATGCTTCGTACGTCTTGATGACCTTCTGCCCGTCGATCCGGTAGGGCTCGAGCTCGGTGGTTCCTTCGACGAGCTCGACGGCGTCCGAGAGCTCGGCCGTGCTCCCGCCCGCGAGAATGGCGTCGGCGATGGCGTGGCGGAGCGCGCGCCTGTCGCCGGTGGCGAAGCGCGCGTCGGCCAGAGCGAGCCGCGGGGCCGGATCGCGGGGCTTCTTGGCGACGGCCCGCTCGAGCAACGCCATCGCGTCTTTGCTTTCGCCGGCGCGATTCATCACGTCGATGATGCGGTCGGCGATGTCCTTCCGATCGGGGCGCCTCTCGCCGAGCCGGCGGAGCTCCGCGGCGGCGGCCTTGTAGTCGTGGCGCGCGAGCGCTCGATCGACCTCGATCTCGTTGTCGGGATCGATCGATTTGATGCGGGCCGCGATTTGATCCGCCTCGAGGTGCTGGCCCGAATCCTCGAGGACTTCGAGCACTTCCTGCAAAATGCGCGTGTTGCGGGGGAAGCGAGCGGCGAGCTCCTTCAAGGTGACGGCGCGTTCGGCGTTCCACGAGAGGCGCCCATAGAGCTGAGCGAGGCCCTCTTTGATCTCGGGCACGTCGGGAAAATGCTCGGCGAGCTTGCGGACCTGTTCGACGGCGTCGGGCAACCCCTTGGCCTCGACGACGTCGAGCGCGAGCCAAAATTTGGGCCACCAAAGCTCGGGATCTTTCGCCGCGGCGCGCTGCCGCAGATCACGCGCGAGATCGTGCCGATCGCTCTCGGGAAAGATAGGGTCCTTTTCGGCGAACACCGCGGCCATCGCCAAAGCCGAAGCCGCGGCGCGGCTGGGCTCGCTCACCAAAGGCTCCATGATGACCGTGGCCACGTCGTCTTCGTCTTCGACATGTGCGAGGTAGGCGCCCAAGTAGCGGGCGATGTCGTCCTCTACCGCTAGCGGCGCGCCGTCTTTCGTGAAGCGACTGAGGACGTTCGGATCGGCGAGCACCTTGGGCGGCGTGACCGAATAGGTGGGCCGGGGGTCGTCACTCGACGGCAAGCCGAGCTGGGTGCCGTCGATCTTCATCAAGCGAATCGAGGTTTCAGGGCCGCCGATGCGACCCACGATGCGGTGTCGGCCCGCCGTGAGGCGCAAGTGGGCCGTGAATTTGCCCCACACGCCCCACACGCGCGTGTCGCGATCGAGCACCACGGTGTCGTCGACGAGCACGCGGTAGGCGCCTTGCACGGCGATGATGATCTCGCGCTCCGCAGGAAGATCGATGAACGACTCGGCGTAATACATCCCGCCCTGCACCGGCTCGGTGCTGCGAATTTGGCAACCACGCCGGTCGGTCTTGAGGACGTGCGGCGCGAGGTGTATCCCGGGATCGGGCGTGAAGTGGGTCGGCCACGCGCCCGGACGTTCCGCTTCGAAGGAGCGACGGCGATCTTGCGGCACGTTGTGCCCAAAGGGGCCCGCGAGCCTCACCTTGCGTAGACAACCGTGGTAATCGGCCGAGGCGTCGGCGGCGCCGCTCTTGGCGGCCTGGTATTCTTCCTGGCCCCACCAGTTGACGAGCTCGCCGCGCGCGCGCCAGCCCATGAATCCGGGGTGCTCGATGGCGTCGGTGACGGCGCCGTTCTCTTTCGACCACAGCCCCGAGACGTTGGGCGCAAGCCCCATGAGGTGATTCGTCGCGAACCACGCCACGAGGGGCGCGCGAGGATCGGGCGACGAACGAGCCGCACGCACGGTTGCCAGGTACGACGCCACGGCCGGCTCTACCTTCCCGTGCTCACCGTCGTCGATCGCCCTGGCCAAAGAGGCGTACATGCCGCCCTGCGGCGCAACCTTGTCGAGCTTCACGCGGGCCTCCTTGGCCTTGGCGACGTCGCCGCCCTTGCCCACGAGCTCGTAGAGCAAC
>DATEMX010000285.1:0-4948 GCA_035275365.1 Polyangiaceae bacterium
GATCGCGCACGCGCGAATCTTCGCGTTTGTGCGGTGACCGTCATGCTCAGCGTTCCTTTTGCCTTGGGAGCACTCTTGGCAGACTCGCCATTCTGGTTTTTCGTGGGCATCGGCGCGGCAGAGTTTGCGATCTTCTTGTCCACCTCGCCGATCAACGTAGTCATCTTGGGCGCGGCTCCCGTCGAGCTTCGAGCCAGCGCGATGGCGCTCTCGATTTTCGCCATCCATCTCTTCGGCGACATGATCTCGCCGCCGCTCGTCGGTGCCCTGTCCGATGCCTATTCGCTGCAGAAGGCGATGTTCGTTCTTCCAATCGCGCTCGTCGTCGCTACCTTTGCTTGGTGGCGCGGCGCCGCGGAACCGAAGCAAGATCCAGGGCTAGAACACCGAACGGTTTGAAAACGTCGACCGATTCAGCGGTTGCACGTCAGTCGGCAACGTCGTTTGGGGGTTGGGGCCCCAAAACTGGGGGTGGGGCCCTGTTCCGGACTTGCTCCGGCGGGGCGGGGGCGAAGCCCCAGGTGAAAAACACCTAGAAACACCGAACGGTCAAACCGTTCGGTGTTCTAGGGAGATCTTCAATCTCCGAGGTAGAGCCGCAATGACGCCGCCGCGTTGCGCCTGTCGAAGGCGATGCCCTTCAGCTCGTCGCGCTTTCCGATCTCGTCGAAGAGGTTGGTGAGAAACTCGTAGAACACGCGCGCTTCGACGATGGCCTTTTCCATCCGCTGCGGGTCGAGCAGGTCGGCGTCCTCCAGCGCGTTCATGGCGGCCATGAACGCGTCGACCCGGGGGTAGTCGCTCGCACGGAGGAGCGGATATCCGAGCGCTTGGAAATAGGCGAGAAATTCGCGAATGAAGGCGAACCCCGTGGCGGCGCCCCAACGATCGTCGGCCGCTTTGGCGTGCTCGGCCTTGCTGGCGAACGCGCGCACAATCTGCGCGAACATCCAAACGTCGCGGCGCAAGCGTTCGCTCGTTTCGCGCTTGATGATCTCGCTGTCGAACACGCCGTCTTCGCGGAGACCGACGCCGAGCGCTTTGCCCAAGAACAGGATGGTATTCTCGAGAGCCGGGCGAAGCTCCGACATGGCGCGGCGAAAGCGCAGCCTGAGCTCGTCGTCGGTGAGCCCCGAGTCCGGCGAGGGTAGGTCGTGCTCGAAGGTCCGGCGCATCTCGAGGCGAATGTTGGCGGCGATACCCTCGAGCGCGCCCTTGATCCCAATGAGCCGGTGGCCCTGCGAAACGAGGGCGTCGTAGCGATCTTTCATGTGCGCCGACGAGGTCTGAAAGAGCTCCTGCTCGAAGCTGTCGGCGAGGAGCGCACCAGCCCGATTTCTCAAGTAGCCCGAGAGCGCGCGGGCGTCCGATCGCAGCACCGCGAGCACCAAGTAGACGCGCCCTGCGAGCTGACGCCGGTTTTCGCCCGGCTGCTGGGTGATGTTCTCGACGAGGCGCACGTAGCGAAGCATGCGAAAGAGCGACAAAAACGTGAGGGCGACGAGCCTGTGAGCGTGCCCGCCCGAGACGTTGCCGATGAGGTCGAGGACCTCGGCCGACGCGATGCGATCGAACTCAGGGCGGAACTCGAGCGCAGAGAGCGGGTTGAAGAAGGCGTTCTGCGCAATCTCGCGCTGTGCCACGGCGAGGAGCGCGTAGAAGAGGCGATACGGGACGCGCGCGAGGCGCAGCATGCCGTCGGTGACCTCGAGCGATTGGGTGAGCGCGTGCCGCAGCACGAACAGGCTCTCTTCCGGGCTCTCCTGGGCCATGCCTTCGCGCGCGAGCTTGGTGCGCGCGGCGTCTTCCGGGAGCACTGTCTCCAAGTAACGCTGAAAGACGAAGGACCGATCCTTGGCGCCGAGCAGGTGGCGCGCGAGACCGACGACGCGGGCCATGCCGTCGCGCCAGAAGGTGAGGTGCCCCGCGAAATCGATGGCCACCACCGGCGCTCGGCGTGGCGGGCCGGGGTGGTTGCGCGGGTTGGAGAAGCAAGCGATCCCCTTCAAGAGGATCTCGAGCTCAAAGAGCAGGTCCTCCTTGCGCTCGACGTCGAGCGCCGCGTACCAAGCCTCGCGCGCTTGCTGTTGTTCGCGCCTGAGACCCCGGGTCTGCGAGAGCAGCTCGGCGTAGGCGTCGCCGCTGACCGGCCGGCCGCTCAGCATCGCTTGGTTCGAGAGCGGGAGACTGGGCCGACTATGCACCATGCGGTCTTTGGGATTATCACGCCGAGGCTGCCGCTTGGCCGCACGATTTTTGGCCCGCGGATTTTTTCGAGGATCGAGCGCAGTGGCTCGCCGGCGCGCCCCGAGAACTGTCGGGTCGCGCGATCGGTGATAGCCTCGCGGGGCGATGTTCGCACCGGTCAACACCGCGTTCTCTCTCTCCTTTACGCTCGCCATGAGTCACGCTGCGGTGGTCAGTAGTCTGCTCGACCCGTCGGGCGAGACGACGCGCACACTCGCGAGGTTCTGGGGCTCGCACCTGTGCCGGGGGTGCGGCCTTTCCATCTCGGTCGCCGGCGGTGAATCGGTGGCTTGGCGTGAGCCGCTCATCGTGATGGCAAACCACCAAAGTTACCTCGATGTCCCGGTTCTCTACGCCGCGTTGCCGGATGCCTTCGGCATGCTGGCTAAGCAGGAGCTCTTCCGGTTACCGATTTTCGCGGGCGCGATGAGGGCGCTGAGGTGCATCCCCATCGACCGGCAGAGCCGGCGCCAGAGCTTCGTTTCACTGCGCGAAGCGGCCGAGCGCGTCCGTCGAGGCAACTCCATCGTGGTCTTTCCCGAAGGAACGCGGAGCTCGGACGAGCGGATTCAAGAGTTGAAGAAAGGCCCCTTCTACCTCGCCGAGATGGCCGGAGTACCCATCGTTCCCGTCGGCATCCGCGGCACGGGACATGCGCTGGCGAAGAACGGCGTTCTCGTGAGAAGCAGCGAGATCAGCGTACGCATCGGCACGCCTCTCACGCAGGACACGAAGGGCGGCGGGCAGAGCGGCCGAGAGCGCTTGCGGGGAGCCGTGTTCTCGGCTCTCGTCGAGCTCGCCGGCTAGCAATACTACCTTCCTTCCAGATCGTGACAAGCTGAGTGTTTTTACGGCGAGCCGGACGCTTTGGGTGGTGGAGGTCCCTTGGGGTTGAAATCAAACGGGTAGGACACCTGCGATTCGAGTCCCTTGCGGCTCGGCGGAAACTTGAGTGCCTTGACCACGGAGGCGGCGCAGGTTTCGAGATCGGCCGCGTGAATCTCGGATTTTCGCTGATCGGCTTCGGCGCTCTTGATCGAACCGTCGGGATTGACGACGAAGGAGAGAACGAAGGTGCCCTTGATGCCCGGATGAGCCTTGAGCGCGCGATCGTAACAAGCGCGGAACGCTTCGCGGTTGCCCGCCACGACGGCGCGGATGTCCTCCATCTTGCGGTCGGGGCCGCCGTTCTCGGACTTCGCCGAAGCCGACGCCAGAGCCGCGACCGGAGGAGCGGCGACGGGCTGCGTTGCGCTGGCGGCCGGGGTCGCGAGTGACCCGGGCGAAGCGGGCGACATGTCGGTGGCCGTCGACATGTCGCCAGGCGATGGAGCCGTCGCGCTCGCAGGAGCCTGCGCGCCACCGCAGGCAACGAACAGGGTAACGCCGACCATGGCCGACCCAGCAAAAGCGTTGAGATACGTGCAGACCTTCATACTCTCGACTGTACATCAACCGACACGTGCAACGACATACGCAATTGCTGTCGTGCGTGGCCGATGGGTCGGTATGAAACCGAGAGTTCGTGCCTCGCTCGCCGTCGTCGTCGTCGTCGTCAGCTCCGCTTGCGGTTCACCACGGCCCGAAGTCGATTTTTCACAGTCCATCGACGCGAAAGCCGACGGCGACGCACCGCGCGACGGCGCCGTTCGATTCCACTTCATCTCCGACGTGGGCGTGCCCTCCGAGCCAGCCAACGCCAGCGTAGTCACCTCGCGCGACGCGGGACGCGAACCCCCGCGCGACGCCGCGGCCGATGCACTGGACGCACGGGACGCCGCCCGTGAAGGTCCGGAAGGTCCGAGAGACACCGGGCTCGGTGGGGACGCGAGCGCAAGCTTCGAAGGCGGTGGCGACGCCGTTCGCGAAGCAACCGACGACTGCGCGACCGACGGGTGGGTGGGGCATCACCTTCTCATCGGCGAGATCGTCACGCGCCCGAGCGGCGGCGAGATGATCGCCATCGTGAATCCCACGAGCGCCGCGGTCGATCTCTCGGACTACTTCATCAGCGACAGCCACCTCTATTACAAGATCGCTTCGTCCACGTTCACGACGTCGAGCGGCTCCGACTTCGCGGCGAGGTTTCCAGAAGGGGCCAGCATCGGAGCCGGCGAACGCCGCGTGGTCGCGCTCGCCAACGCCTCGGGCGCCGAAATGAGTTTCGCTTCGTTCTACGGCCGAAAGCCCGACTTCGAGCTCCGGCCGGCGGCCAACGGCGCCGAAGACGACCCCGGCGTGCCCAACATGCGTTCGGCCCAGGCTAGCCCCTCGATCGGCGTGAACGGTTCCCTCACCGACGGCGGCGAGCCCGTCGTCCTCTTCGTGTATCGCACGGGCCCCCGCGTGTTCGACGTCGACTACGTGTTCTACGGAGTGAAGGGCGCGGCGAATCCGCCTGTCGACAAGACGAGCATCGCCATCGACGGAGGAGCCGACGAACGATATGCCGACGATACACCCGCCGCACTGCAGAGCGTGGCGGCAGCGCCCCCGGAGGGCAGCTCCCTCTGCCGGTGCAAAGCTGCCGAAACCGGCGAAAGAGCGACTATGGGCAACGGCCTCAGCGGCCACGACGAAACCAGCGAAGACGTCGGCGCCGCGTTCGCGATCCGGCCGTTGCGGGGCGATCGCTGATGAGAGAGCTTGGCGAGAAGTCTGGGCAGGGGTGATAGGCTCGACGTCATGAGGAAGCCAGCCG
>DATEMX010000286.1:0-2586 GCA_035275365.1 Polyangiaceae bacterium
CGGGAAGATCGACGTGAGCGACGCCAGATCGATGGGCGCCACCCGGGCCGCGAGGTTCACGTCGGGAGCGCCGCTCAAGTGCTTCATCTCGCCGCCCAGCGTTACGATACCCCTGAGACCCGCACCCGCGCTCCACTCGAAGTCGAGCGGGGGCAAGGTCAGGTGATCGTCACCGATGGTGATGTCGGGGGCGGCGGCCTTGAGCTTCATCTTCCCGCTCTCGGTGCGAACGTCGAGCTGGTTCAGGCTGAGGGTTCCGCGCATTCGCTCGGGCGCGTCGAGCGGCAGCGAGGCGATGGCCAGAGCCGCCGACAGCGAGCCCGTCGTTCGGTCCTTGGCCGTATCGTCGCCGGCGTCTTTGGGCTTGCTCAAGCCGCCGAGCGCCGACAGATCGAGCTTCGAAAAGGTGACGAGCCCCGACGTGACCTTCTTGCGCTGGCGTGAGATCTTGAAGTCGTCGAACCCGATTTGCCCGTCGAAGAGCCTGCCGCTCACGTGAAATGTGCCGGTCGGTGCATCGCGTTCGAACTCGGCGCGATCGAAGGGCGCGGTGATGGGTGCGCCGCATTTCGTGCGACCGATGACCTTCGGTTCCTTCTTGAAAGGCGAGAGGCCCACGTGAAATTTGGAGGCGGGCATCACCGAACCGCCAACACGGAGCGGCGACAGGCGCACGTCGACCTCGGCGGCGAGCTCTTCGATGGTGCCCGTGATGGATCCCACGGCGGAGGCCGTGCCGTCCGCCACTTTAGCGAGCGCTCCCATGCCTTGAATGCGAGAGAGCGGAATGTCGTCGGCCACGATGTCACCGTGCACCACGCCGCCGCGCCGCACCGTGGCCGAGCCGAAGATGGAACCGCGGCCTTTCTTCAGGGTGAACGAGCGGATGTCCACCTCGAGGCCGAGATCGGCCGCCCGCTGATCGATCCAGTTGTAGGTAAAATCGCTGTCGACGCTGTCGTAGTGCTCGTCGAAGAGATCCATCGAGCTCATGTGCACGCCGCCGCGAATCCGAAGCAGCCCATCGCCGCACACGTCCTCGCGACCGCCCATGGCGTAGTGCACGGTCGCCTTGGTCTTGCCGTGGCCATCGATCGGATCGAAGCGTGGATCGGCGTCGAAGTGCCACATGTGCAAGAAATCACGCACGTAGAGATCGGAGGCGTCGACAGTGGCGTCGGCGAGAAGCGTCGCGGGCCCGTCGAAGTCGAGGCGAGCGCTGGGCACGTCGAAGGTGCTCTTGCCCTTTTTCCCGTGGATCTCGGAGAAGTCGACGATGAGCGGGCGAAAGCGAACTTTACTCGAGGTAACGTCGCCGAGCGGAAAGTCGGCCAGCGAAAAGCCGGTTACCGCGAGATCACCGGTGAGGATGGGATCGTCGAACTTGCCCGACATCTCGGCGCCGAGCGTGGCCTTGCCCGCCAGCTTGAGGCTGGCGAGCGGCGAGATGTTGGCGAGGTCGAGCTTCGAGGTCGGCGCCACCGACAGCGTGATGTCTTGGTGGAAGCCGAGGGAGACGGTCGCATCGAGATGACTGTCGCCGAAGTCGATGCGCGATCCGCGAAACGTCACCGAGTCGGGGCGAATCGCGACGTGTCCCGCCACCTTCGCTTCTTTGACGCCGATCATATGGCGGCGGGTCGGATCGTCGACGGCACGGTCGAAGACCTCGAAGTCGGAAGTATTGCTGGAGAATTCGGCGTCGAGCTTGAGCGGCGCGAGCGTGCCTTCGAGCGTGCCCACGCGGGTCGTGCGATAGACCCAGTTCACGTGCGCGTGAGGGGTAACGCCTAGATCGCGCATGAGCGCGGGGAAACGCACGTTGCTCGCGTCGACCGATCCGACGCGGAGCGGCGCTCCTTTCTTGAGCGGCTCCACCGTCACGTCTTTGGCAACGATGGTGCCGTCGCCGAAACCAATCGACGCTCGCGAGACGCGGATTGTGTCGTCGTCGAGGGTTACCTCGGCTCGAAGGTCGCTCATCAGGTGATAGCGGTCGAGCTCGAGACCAGCACCCCCGATCTTGCCGTGAATTACCGGCAGGTTCGAAGCCTTGGTGTAGTGGCCCTCGAGATCGGCCGAAAGGTAACCCTTCAATTGGGGAAACAAAAGAAAGCGATTGGTGAGCGAGACGGGCACCCGGAGGCTGGCGCCGCCGTCGACCTCGGGCCTACCTTCGCGTGGCAACGTCGCGCGAACGTGGCGTAGACCAATCTCCACGCGGCGAGGATCGTCGGCGGCAGCATTGCAGGTAGGCGCCGTTCCCGCCGCCGGGTCGGCGTCGGCCACCGCCGAGACGAGGAGCCTGCGCACGAGCAAGGTTCCCTTACCGAAGCGCACGCGCGCGTCGAGTTGGCAAACCACGTCCTCGTCGACCGCCCGGCCCTGGCTCGCCTTGGGATCGAGCGAGAGCACCGCCCTCTCACGAACGATCGACTGCTCGCCCGTGCGGAGCACGACGTCGAAGACAGGCCCATCTTCGGCGGTTACGTCGATGTCGATGTCCTTGCCGCGGACGACGGTGCCGTCGAAGTCGACGTCGACCGCCGCGTCGGTGACGGCGATCGACGTGAACGGCGCGCGGCC
>DATEMX010000287.1:0-2291 GCA_035275365.1 Polyangiaceae bacterium
TGGCCCACACTTCCAGCGTCGCGCCGAGCGTATCGCTGCTGGCCGTCGTCGTGAACTCGAACTTGTCGTCGGCGAGGCAATCGGCGCGGCTCACCCAATATTTGGTCTGCGCGCTCTTGCGAAACGGTTGGATACGCTCGACACCGGGGCCCAGCGTGATCGAGGCGGCAAGAGCGGGAACCGATGCAAAGACGAGCGCGGCGATGCCGAGAAGGCAACACAGGCGGAGCGAAAAACGGAAGGCCATGGCCTACATCGAGCACGGCGCGTGCCAAGGGCGCGGGCGCGGCCGACTTCACGAAGTACGGCAAAAACCAGCCGTTTTCCGATCGTGCCCTCCCGTCAATCGCTTTGACAAGATGGCACAACCGGCGATCACGACGGACAAGCGCGACCATTCACAAGCACGGGCAGAGCCGATCCTGTCGACCAAACGCGAGGATGCCCGTTGCTCGGCCTTCCCAGCGTCAGCGAACGAGCTTGGAGAGCGCACGGAACTCGTCGGTGCCGGCGCGGCGCAGCCAATCGAAGACGACCGTCTCGGCGGTCGTCACCACCGCGCCCGCTCGCTCACAAAGAGCGAGGCCCGCCGCCCGATCTTCGTCGCGCCGCGACACCACGGCGTCGCTCGCGACGTACACGTCGAGCCCGCGCAAGGCGAGATCCCTCACCGACTGGTAAACGCAAACGTGCGACTCCATACCCACGACGATGACCGCCGACGGCGCCGCCTTCTCGAGTGCTTCGACGAACGCGGGCGCGTCGCACGCGGAGAACGACGTCTTCTCGATGGGCCGCGCCCCTGCTTCGGCGAGCTTCTCCGCCAACGGCGCGATCGTCGCCTTGAGCCCCTTCGGATACTGCTCGGTCCACAGGATCGGCGCACCGAGCCGCGCGGCCGCCGCAACGAGCACTTGGATGGCCCGCGTGACGCCCTCCATCCGCGCCGGCGGCATGGCGTAAACCAGCGCCTCCTGCACGTCGATCACGAGGAGCAACGTCGAAGGCGGCACCAATCGCTGCATGACGGTTCTCCCCTTCAACCTTTCGCCAAATCCTCCGCGCTCACCACCAGCCTTTCGACCCGCTGCCCCGTCGCGAGGCCCTCCACGATCTCCGGCACATCGGCGACGGTGACGTGCCCATAGAAGAAGTGGTCGGGCTCGACGAGCACCGAGACGCCCGCCGAACACTGGTCGAGGCAGCTCGACGCGCAGACGCGCGCCCCCACCTTGGCGAGCCCCTTTTCGAAAAGCTGCTCCTTCAGCGCCTGCTGCACCGTCTCCGACCCCTTCGCCGCGCACGATCCCTTCGGATTGTCGTCAGGTCGCCGGTTGGTGCACACGAAAAGATACCGCTGCCGTTGTCCCATCGCGCCAGGTTGGCGGCAGAGCCCGGGTGCGTCAAGGGGTCCGCATGCAGCGCGGTGCGCCGCATCCGCTTGGGCGGAGGCAACCGGGCGCGGCGGGTTTCACCCGCGGTTCATGGCGCGGCGGACCTATTCGTTACTGTTTGAGGAATTTGGCGACGGTCTTGCCCGGCAGCGTTCGCATCGTGAGGAGGTTGCCGTCGAGCGTGAAGTAACCGTCACTCTCCTGGGGAGTCGAGTTCGGATCGAACACTCCTGTCCCTTCGTATTTGCACGGGCGAACCGATGTGTGAAGGACGGACCCCGTTACGCTGAACGTCCCAAGCGTTGCGTAGAGGAGAGGATCACCTTCGATGCGTTGGCCCCAGTAGTACTCGTTGCCTCGCAGGATGAGGACGTCCTTGTCGCGAAACGAAATGGCCGGCGGTGATGATTCGTAGTGGGTCGCAGCAATCATCACGTAAATGCCGTCGGTCAGCGAGCCGCCCGTGAAGATGCTCGGAGCTGTGTCGGAGGAATAGGCATAGGTAACGAAATCGCCGGGAGGTTGTACGCCACAACGCAGTGGTTCGGTTTGCGGCCCCCCGGCATCTGCCTTTGCGTCGACGGACGAAGCACCCGCGTCCGTTGCGGCGACGTCCAGCATCGATGAATCGGCGATGGCGGCGGCCCCCTCCGCAGGATGCCCGCCCTCGCCGGGAACACCGTCTGACGACGCCTTGCCATCCGACGTTTCTGCCGAGTTGACAGCGGTGGCATCGTTCGAGCTCGCATCGGCCATCGGATTCGACGTCGCGCCGCTATCGAGTGCCGCTTCGGCGCTGCCGCCGCCGTCGTGCCCGGTGTTGTCCACCGCGCAAGTGGCCGTCGCGGCGCAGTCGTTATTGGCGTTCGAGCCGCACGCCGCCGCACATACAACCAA
>DATEMX010000288.1:0-8046 GCA_035275365.1 Polyangiaceae bacterium
CGGCTCGCCTTCGTGCTCCGGCACGTTCAAGGCTGCGAGATCCTCGAGGTGGCGTCGACGCTCGGCATCTCCGATTCGACCGCCAAGCGAGAGGTCGTGCGCGCGCAGACGCAGATCTTGCGGCAAGCGGCGCGCGAGCCCGCGCTGCTTCAATATGTCGAAAAATCGCTGGGGGGCGCTTCATGAGTCAGCCGGGGAAGGAGCTCGACATGTTTTCGGCGCTCATCACGCTCGCGCGCGAGTCGTCGCTCGAGCCGGCCACGACCGTTCAGCATCGCGACGGTCGCGCGCTCCTCGTCGCCCACGCCGAGAGGGGGCGCTATCCGGTGACCGCCGCGAAGCGCTGGCCCATCTTCGCCGCCGCCGCGGCGCTCGCCGGCGTGTGCACGGTCTGGGTGCTGCGGCCCACGCCCATTCGATACGTCGTGCGCGGCGGCAACGGTCCCGAGGGGCCATACGTGAGCGCCCCGTTCGAATCATCGGCCGACGTGAGTTTTTCGGACGGAACGGAGGTCTCGGCCTCGCCGGGCAGTCGGCTCCGCGTTGACGAGATGCGCAGCGATGGCGGGCGTGTGCTCGTGGAAAAGGGATCGGCGAGCGCTCACGTCGTGCATCGCTCGGCTTCCAAGTGGTGGTTCGTTGCCGGTCCCTTCGAGGTGCGGGTCACGGGCACGCGCTTCGATCTGAATTGGGACCCGCTTACCGAGGAGCTCGACCTCAAGCTGCGCGACGGTTCGGTCGAGGTCCGCAGCTCGCTCGGACAAGGGCCGATCTCCGTTCGCGCTGGGCAACGCTTCCGCGCCAGCGTGAGTACGCACAGCATGACGATGACCGACGTCGACAGCGCGCCCGACCCAGCGCCGCCGCCCGCCGCGGTCAACGCCAAGGCGCCTGAGCCGAGTAGAGATGCTAGCGGCGACCCGAGCACCTCGTTCGAGACTACGCCCGTGCCTCAGGGATCTCCGGGGGGCCGGCCGGCTCGCAAAGAGTCGTGGCAAGATCTCATGACCAACGGGCAATACGAGGCGATTGTGACGGCCGCGTTGGCTCGGGGGATCGACTCGTGCGTGTCGACTTGCTCTGCCGTGGATTTGCGGGCGCTTGCGGAGGCGGCTCGCTACACGAGCCGCGTCGGTCTCGCTGGTCGCAGCCTGCGGGCACTCCGCCAGCGTTTCCCCGGCGCCCAGAGCGCTGCGGCGGCGTTGCTCCTCGGCCGTACCTACGAGGCGGGCAATCAGTTCGGTGTCGCACAGCGCTGGTACGAGACGTACCTAGCCGAATCGCCCGATGGCGAGTTCGCGGCCGAAGCTTTCGCCGGTAAGATGCGCACGGTCGCGGCCACGCGGGGCGCGCCGGCCGCCAAGCCGATCGCGGTGGAGTACCTGCGTCGTTATCCGCAAGGCGTTCACGTCAAATCCGCCCGTAAGTACGCCGGCGCTGACTGACGGCGTGACCGCGACGCCCCGCGTCGCGGGATGCGCCGCGCACGGTCGCGAACGACTCGCGCGTTTCTGGCTATCGAACGGCTTCTGCGCAGTCGAGCTCCCAGCGCGCCGCGCTTAGAAAGGCCGCCTGGGGCAAAGCGTTATTGCCTCAAACCTCGGTTCTGCGTACCTTCCCGGGCGCGTGCCAAAAACTCATCTCGTGGTCGCCGCGATTTTCGCAGGCGCCTGTAATCGTGCACCATCGGCCGAGCGAGTCGGTACGACGGTGGAATCGGATGCTTCGATGGAGGATCCGACTCCGGTCGAACAGGTGCCTCCCCCGCCTCTCCCGCCCGATCTCGACGTGAGCGCGCTCGAGCGCCAGCTCCACTGCCCAGGCGGCCGGCACGCCCGCTCTTGCCGAATTCTGCGCGAGTTCGGTGAGGCGACGCGGGGGATCGGCCAAGTGCCGTCGGGTCAAGGTCGTTGGATGGGCCGCGGCTACCGGATCGAGAAAGGCGTCGAGAAATCCGACCTCATGCTCTTGTCGGCCTCCAATGTCCCCGCGGGGACCGTTGGTCCCACCGATCTGCCACTCCGTGTGGCCACGGGCACGCTGCCCAAAGAGAAGCGCCGCGATGGCGAGAAGCTCGCGAGAGCGCTGGCGCGCGGCGACCAAGTGTCGAACGCCAACAAGGCTCTGCCGTACGTCAAGGCGTGGACGTCGGAGAACGGTCGCATCGCCATGACGACCGCCGGCGTGTCGGTTCGCTTGATCGCCGAAGAGGCCACTTACGTTCGGCTCGCCGGCCAGAAGGCGCTCGTCGTGAAGATGAAAGCCACGGTGCCGGGTGTGGCGACCACACCGGGCGACGGAACCTACGCAGAGTTGTGGGTGGTGAGCTGGTAGCAGGGGGTTGTCGCCGGAGAACCGTTGTCCCACATTCCCGATATGATGGTGTAGCGCTTCGGACACATGAACGGGGGAAGGTGAAATGTGCGCCCTCGGTTGGAGCGGCAAAGGAGGCCTGTCATGGAAGCGACGAGCAGAGCATCGGCATTGGGCAATGTCGAAGTCGAGGGTCAGACGTACCTCATCTCATCGCTCGGAGCGCGTGGCTACGAGGCAATCCGGTTGCCCGACCGCCATTGCGTCGGCAGCCTCGCGGGCTCATCGGGCTGGATATGGCGTCTCACGTCCGATTGTCCGGAGCTCATGCAGGAGATCGTGAGTGAGGCAATGGCAACGGGCCTCCTGCAGGTTCCGCCGCCGGACTGAGCGCTGCGAAAGCGACGATCAAGGAACGCTCGGGTAGTGGATCCGGAGCTTGCTGTGGATTTCGCCGGTCGCGTTGAGTTGAACGTTCTCGCCCTCGACATTCTGGCGATCGACGAGCTCGACCGGACCGCTCATGTCGAGCTCGAGCGGAGCCGTGTCGCCGATGCGAACCAGGAACTCGCCCTTGAGATCGAGATGCATGCTGGGGCGCCCCGCCATTTGGACGGCCATGACGAACGCGAAGACGCCCGCGCGACCGGCTTCGTGCTCACGGGAGCCGACGAAGCGCACGTCGACGTTGCCGATGTCAGCGCCGTCGTCGCCGTCGATCATTTCGAGAAAACCGCCGGCCATCCCCGACGCCGCTTGGTGCGGTCGAACGGGGCCGTTCGGAATTCCCTCGAGGAATGGATCGGCTCGCCCGAGGTTGCCGTGTCGTCGCGTGAGCTCTGCGTGTTCGGCTCCTTCGACGTCGCGCCCCGCTGCGTCTTTGAGCACGAGCACCGAATGCGAGAGCTCGACCGAGTAGGCGTGTCCCGAGAGCACGTTCGGCACGGTCGCCAAGGGCGCGCCTTCGCGAGCCTCCGTGGTGCTCATGGATTCGTAGGTGACCTTCTTCTTGGTGACGACCCGATCGAAGACGGCGACGATCTCCTCGCGCCATTTCTCGTGCACGGTCGTCTCGGTGACCATTTGCGCCGATCCCCCGCGCTTGGTTTGCGCCTTGCCCCCCAAGAGGAGGGTGCTCGTATTCTCGTAGATCGCCACGCGACCCACCTTGGGCGGGGCCTTTTGGAAGGTGACGGTCTCTTCGATCAGCGCGGGCGCTACCGGAACCCGAGGCGCGCACGCCGCCCCGAGGCTCGGGATGCACGCGGCGAAGAGAGAAAGGAAGCAGATCGACGTCGTGGCGTCGGAGAGGGAGGCGCGATGCATCGGAGCGGAAGGCATGCTACCAGCGGCGTTCGGTGAACTCTCGCTCAAACAGCCTCTTTCCTCCCCGGCCGAAGGGTCTCAAGGGTCGCGCGGCCGAGCTCACCACGTTGAGCCACGTGGTTCTGCCCTCGCTGGCGCGCCGCCTCGCGCTCGTCGGCAATGGTGGGAGTGGCAAGTCGATGCTCGCGTGTGCGCTCGGTCATCGCGTGCGCGCCGCTTTTGCGGGGCGCGTCCACTGGTTCCGCGTCGGTGCGTGGGACGCTCGCACACTCGCCGAGATGTTGGCCATCCGCTTCGGAACGCCGCGCGAGCGGAAGGCTCTGTTCCCTGCGCTCCGGCGCTACCTGACAGTCCACTCGCCCATGCTGGTCGTGCTCGACAACCACGAAGACGATCGAGCCATGGCGAGGTTTCTCGACGAACTTCGGAGCGTGCCGGTCACGTGGATCATCACGGCACGTCGATGCCTCCTCTCGGGCGTCTCCATTTTCCCCGTAACGGCGCCGCTCGTCGTCAGCGGCAAGAGCGCGTTTCCGCGGATAGCGCAGCTCACGACGTTGCTGCGCTACAACCCGCTTGCCCTCGATATCGCGCACGCCATCGTGTCGTCGCGCGCCAGCACGGTGACGGCGCTACGAGCTTGGCTCCTCGAAGAAGGCGTCGATCGCATAAGGGCCGTCGATCACGAGGACGATCTCCCCGAAGTATCGCTGCTCGTGGCATGGGCATGGCCACGGCTCGGCGCCGTGGCGCGGCGCCTTCTGGCGGTCTTGGCGCACGTGAGCGGCGATCACGCGAGCACCGACTCGATCTTCGCCTTGGCCCACGCCGGCCGAGCGGGTCCGAAAGCGCTGGGGCGGCTCCGCCGCTGGCACCTCGTCCAAGAGCCATTTCGCGGGCGTTTTGCGCTGCACGCCGTCGTCAGGCACGCGGTTCACAAGCGGACGGTCCTCGACCCGCGCCGCGTCTTCGAGCACTACGTGGCCCTTCTCGAGCGGCACCCCGAAAGGCTCGATCTCGAACAGACCAACTTGTTTGCCGCGATGGACTTCGCACACGCATCGAGCGATCTCGGCGGTGCCCTGCGCATCGATCGTTTGCTCGACGCCCTGCGGGACGTCTCCTAGCAAGGGCTAGTGCCACGCGGCGAAAATCCGACCCCCAGATTCGAGAGCGTGGATACTTGCCATGTCGGCATGCCTGGATGCCAAGTCACGAACGACGGGAGGACCCCTTCCTGCTTCAGTTCTCAATTTGCCATGGCAAATTGGGAACGATGGCGCGGACCCTCCTAGTGCCGCGGCTGAACTGAGGACAAAACTTCGGCCGCGCGACACTAGTGTCACGCGGCGAAAATTGGGGCCCTCGGATTCGAGAGCGTGGAGAAGCTGGTGGATCGGCGCCGGAGGGTGCCGTGGGGGTGGGCCCTGTTCCGGGCGAAGCCCCCGGTGGGCGGGGGCGAAGCCCACGGAGACAAGAGGATAGTGTCTGGCCGCTCCGTCCACCCGGTTCAGCGAAGCGAAAAAAGCTTCTGCAGCTTCATACCGAGCATGGGGTTCCCCGCCACCTTGAGCCTGCCCGAGAAGAAGAGCTGCGGACCGGCCGCGGGGTTGTCTTTCAGCTTCTCGAAATCTTCGGAGGAGAGGGTCACCGTGCAGTCGGCGGGCTTCTCGCCCGGTGTCACGGTGGGCCCGCTCTTGGTGAGGTCGAGGTGCCACGAGCCCGCGCCGGTGATGTTCATTTGATACGTGGCGTTGATGGTCTTCGCCTCGTCGGCGTTCTTCGCCAAGATCGAGGGGAGCTGCTCGTTGAAGAGCTTCGGAATGTCCACGGCCATGACCTCTCCTATTACCTTTCAGGTACCATCTTTGAGGCGCGCCCCGCCAGAGATCGTTAGGTCTTTTCAGGGGGGCTTCGTCCCGCCCGCCGGAGCAAGGCGCTCCGTAGGCCTCCGTCGACTCCGTCCACTCTGGCACCGGAACAGGGTTCGGCAGCGTCGTTTGGGGCTCCAGCCCCAAAGCGACGCTGCCGACTGACGTGCAACCGCTGAATCGGTCGACGTTTCAAACCGTTCCGGTGTTCCTGCTAGCCCCCCACCGGGCTGCGCCCGACACACGATGCAGGAAACCGGCGTCGCGGTGAGACAGCCTGACCGAGGTTTCTTACTAGCCCCCCACCGGGCTGCGCCCGACACACGATGCGGGAAACGGGGTCACGGTGAGACAGCTTGACCGAGGTTTCTTACTAGGACCTAAGGTGCCAATTGCCTGGGTAGGTCTTGCCGATGTCGTCGAGGGTGACGTCGGTCACGATGAGGTTCGGCGTTCCGGCTTCGCAGTAGACGACGACGTTTTGCCGAAACACACGGCCGAACGAGACCGTTTCGGTCCGATCGATGCCTTGCACGAGCCAGGCCGGTTCGCGCCATACGCCCTCGGGCTCTTCTTCGTAGCCCACGCACGCCTCCACACGGTAACAGCCGAGGACGAGCAGGTCCCGCATCACCTGGTTGCGTTGCTCGTTCACGCGCCGGGGTAGGAGCATCGACCGCGGGTTGTAGGCGGTGAGCAAGGCGAACTTTTGCGTGAGCGGCTCGGGGAACTTGCTCGTGTCGCTCGCGATCTCTCCGTCGAGCGAGACCCGCACGAGCCCGTGCGGTCCGGGGAGTTCGTAGATGGTCGAAAAGTACGATCGGAGAAGCCCGTGGTCCATCGGATGCGGCTTACCTTCTAACGCTCTTCCGAGCGCAATGGACCTGGAATCGTCGTCCCTGAGGCGTAGCGGCGGCGCGCCCAATCGGACATAACGATGCCCGAGGCCACAGCGACTGGAAACGAGTGATTGACGCCGTACATGGGAATCCCCACGACGGCGCGCGAGCGCCGCAAGATGCTTTCGGGAAGACCAGCCCGCTCGCTGCCAAAGACCAAGATGACGTCGTCAGGATAGGACGGAACATCGTAGAGGGCGATCGTGGCATGGTCCTTCTCGATCGACCAGATGGGCCGATTTGCGGCGTGTGCGAAGAAGGCGTCGTCGCTGGCGAGGGGTACAAGGTTCTCGTAGCGCTGCATGCCCATGCTGGCTTTCTCGTACCACGGGGCCTCGCCGATGATGATGATCTCGCGCGCGAGGTAGCTGTGCGCGACGCGAATGATGGCGCCCACGGCGAAGGCGTTCTGACAGTTGTAGATGGCAACCGAGAACCGGTTGCGCAGCGGCTCGAGCAACGCGCGAACCTGCTCCGGAGGGAGATCGATGGGCGGAACGAGCGCCATGGCAGGTGCATGGTAGCTTAGACCGCCGCTTCATGATCGAGCTCCGAGTGCACGACAACATGGCCGACGTCCCCCGCGAGTCTTGGGACGCGCTCCTCGCGCCTGACGTTCCACCGTTTCTGTCGCACACGTTTCTCGATGCACTCGAGCGAGCAGGTTGCGTCACGCCCGATTGCGGGTGGCTACCGATGCACATGACGCTGTGGGAGGGCAAGCAGATGATCGGCGCGGCCCCCGCCTACTTGAAGGGTCACAGCGAGGGCGAATTCGTCTTCGACTACGGCTGGGCCGACTTCGCCTCGCGCCTGCACATCAAATACTACCCGAAGCTCGTCTTGGCGGTTCCCTTCACGCCCGCAACGGGGTCGCGCCTGCTCGTGAAGGACGAGGCAGAGCGGCGGCGTTTGGCCTTCGCTCTCGCCGAAGGCGTAAGGCGCGTCGTCGACGCCCAGTCGATCTCGAGCGCGCATGTTCTCTTCTTGCCGGCGAGCCAAGCTGCGGAACTCGATCGCGCAGGCTTCGCGCAGCGATGGGGGATGCAATACCACTGGAACAACCAGGGATACACGACGTTCGAGGACTTCCTGCAAACGTTTCCTTCGAAGAAGCGAACGCAGATTCGCCGGGAACGCCGTGAGATGGAGAGGCAGGGCATTCGCATCGCCACGCTGCGAGGTCGCGAGATCACCTCCGAGGCCGTCGAAGCGATGCACGCCTTCTACGAGCTTACCGTCGACAAGTTTCGTTGGGGCAGGCGTTACCTGAACCGCGCATTCTTCTATGACATTTGCGAGCGTATGAGCGGCAACGTGGAGATCGTTCTCGCCCGAGACGGAGCCGGAAAGATCTTGGCCGGAGCCTTCAACATCTCCGGCGCCAACGCTCTCTTCGGGCGCTATTGGGGGGCCGTTGAAGAGCGGCCATTTTTGCATTTCAACGTTTGCTACTACCACAGCATCGATGAGTGCATCGCGCGCAAGGTCGCTCGCTTCGAGCCCGGCGCGGGAGGTGAACACAAGCGCGCGAGGGGGTTCGTTCCGACGCTCACGTACAGCGCGCACCACCTCGTCGACGCGCGGCTCTCCGGCGCCGTCCGTGAGTACCTCGGCCGTGAGCGCGAGCACATGCA
>DATEMX010000289.1:0-2512 GCA_035275365.1 Polyangiaceae bacterium
ATCAACTGGCCACGGGCCTCGTCGGCGTGCGAACGCCCTACGGTATCCCGCGCAACGCGTTCGACGAGCGAACGATCCCCGGCGGCTCGAGCTCTGGCTCGGCGCTCGCGGTCGCTCGAGGTCACGTCAGCTTCGCGCTCGGCACCGACACCGCCGGCTCGGGTCGCGTCCCCGCGGCGTTCAACAACTTGGTCGGCCTCAAGCCGACGCGTGGCCTCATCAGCACCACTGGCGTCGTGCCCGCGTGCCGCTCGCTCGATTGCGTGTCGATCTTCGCGCTCACGGTGGCCGACGCCTGCGCGGTCGCCGAAGCAGCCAAAGGCTTCGACGCGTTCGATCCATTTTCGCGCGAAGACGCGGGCGTCGTCAGCTTTCTCCCGGGCGCCGCGCCGAGCTCGTTTCGTTTTGGCGTGCCTTCCGAGAGGGACCTCGTCTTTTTCGACGACGAGCAAGCCCGCCGCAATTTTCACGACGCCGTGGAGCGACTCGAGCGGCTCGGCGGCGAGCGCGTGGCGATCGACTTCGCGCCCTTCCGCGAAGCCGCGGCGCTGCTCTACGAGGGACCGTGGGCGGCCGAGCGGCTCGTCGCGGGAAAAAAGATCCTCGACGAGAACCCCGAGGCGCTGCACCCCGTCATTCGCGATATCTTGAGCGACGCCACGCGCATCGACGGCCTCGCCGCGTTTCGCGGTACGTACCGCCTCCGCGAGTTGGCTCGCACCACGTCGCGCGCCTGGGCGGCGATGGACGTGCTCGTGGTTCCCACTGCCCCCACCATCTACAGCATCGCCGACGTGGAGAGCGATCCGCGCCGCAAGAACGCCCACCTCGGCACGTACACCAATTTCGTCAACTTGCTCGACCTCTCGGCGCTCGCCGTTCCCGCGGGCTTTCGTGCCGACGGGTTGCCGAGCGGCATTACGCTCATCGGTCCGCGCGACCACGACCATCGGCTCGCCGCAATCGGCGACGCGTTCCACCGTTCGCAATCGCTTCCACTCGGCGCCACGGGCGCCAGAGACGAGACGGCGGCCTCGCCGTCGCCGCGCAACGAAGCCCCATCCTCGCCCGCCGCGCTCTCCCTGGCGGTGGTAGGCGCGCACCTCAGGGGCTTGCCTCTCCACCATGAACTGCTCGAACTGGGAGCTACATTCGTCCGAGCTTGCCGAACAGTTCCCGCCTATCGTCTGTTCGCGTTACCCAGCGCCACGCCCCCCAAACCCGCGCTCGTGCGCGTATCGATCGGCGAGACGGGCCACGCCATCGAGGTCGAGGTTTGGTCGATCCCCTCGGCCAACTTCGGCGCGTTCATCGCCAAGGTCCGCGCTCCTCTCTGTATCGGAACGCTCGCCCTCGAAGACGGCACATCCGTGCACGGCTTCTTGTGCGAAGCATCGGCCACCACGAACGCCGAAGACATCTCCGCTCACGGCGGCTGGCGCGCGTACCTCGCGTCTCTGAAAGCCTGTAGCAACCCGCCGCTCAGCGTCTGACGCTGAGCAAGCCGGGCGGCGCCGAGTCCGCCGAATCCGCCGATGCGGCCGGTCAGCGCGACTCCACCGAGTCCGCCGACGCGGCCGGCCAGCGCGACTCCACCGGGTCCGCCGACTCAATCGGTCGGCCGCAAACCCCACGACGCCGCGTGGTCACACCGGCCGCGTGACGTGCACCCATTTCCCGTCGATCCCCAATTTAGCATGCCAAATTCAAACTCGACGGTGGCAACGGAAGTTTCACTCGGCATGACGGCGTCACGAGTTTCGACTTGGCGCGACGGGCGGCAAGTTCGATGACGACGCGACGGGCGGCAAGTTCGATGACGGCGCGACGACGCAAGTTCGATGACGGCGCGACGACGCAAGTTCGTTGACAGCGCGACGGACGGGCAAGGTCTCGATGACGTCGCCTGGGGCCGAAACGCGGCGTGCGGCGCGCGGCAAATCGGATCGATACTTTGCATGACAAATTCGGATAGCGGCGCGGGAAGAGCTGCGCCGAGCAGCGAATTCGGGCGCGCGCAACGGTTCCTCGAACCGGACCGGCTCCCAGCGAACGTCAAGTAACGGGCGTGCGCTCGGCGGGTACGCGCGCATCCACTTCCGTCGGCCGGTAGCCGAAGAACCGCCGCTGCTTGATCACCTTGGCCACTTCGGCGGGCACCATGTTCTCCCACGATGCGTCGCCGAGCTTGATCTTGCGAAGCGCGTCGCGCGAGAAAATCGACAAATACTCGCGATTCACGTTCTCGAGCTGGCGAATGAAGCCGTTGTCGACGAGGTGCCCGTAGAGCTTGCGCAGGTTCGCCGCGATCTCGAGGTTCTCGACCGTCACGAGCGTGCCCGATTTCTGGTCGAGGAGCGGATAGATGTAGAGCCGCAGGTCGTTCTTGAAGAGGCGCCCGAACGACTCGAGGATCCCGCCCTCGAGCTGCTGATAGTATTTTTCGTCGAAGAGTTCTTTGAGGCTCGCCGCCCCCATGGTGATGGCGACCCGCTTGGTCGTGTATTTTCCG
>DATEMX010000290.1:0-5888 GCA_035275365.1 Polyangiaceae bacterium
TAGGTCGTTCAAGCCTTTGCTGATGCCTTCGCTGGCGAAGCCCCCCGCGGCGGCGCCGGCCCTCGCCGTGTCGCCGGTCGCCCCGGAGCGACGGCCGGAAGCCTGGTACGACGCCGAAGACTGCCCGTCGGCCTGCCCGAAGAGAATGAGCGCCACGATCTCGTTTTGCGAGCGACCCGGCTCCGACCGCAGCGTGACCTTGCCGGTCTTGAGCGGTCCTGTGAAGTCGGCGAAGACACGCGTGCCGTCGGGCGCCGACCACCCCGCCGTCACGAGGATCTGAGGGTTGGCTGGATCGTCGCCGACGAAGGTAACGCTGCCCCGCTCGATCTCGAAGCGGCGGCCCTGCACCTCGAGGTAGCCGCGCTTCAGACGCAGTTGGCCCGCCATCTTGGCCTTGTCGGCGAGCACCAAGGTCGGATCGCCTTCGAGCGAGATTCGCAACGATTGCCCTTTGCGAACTTCGATGTCGTCGCCGAGATGGACCGCCACGTTGGTGACGGGCGGCGGCTTATCGTCGGGCGCCGCTTTAGGCTTCAGATCGTTGGCGTCTTGCGGGAGCTTGACGAAGATCTTGGGCCGGCGATGAAATCCGACGTGGATTCCCTCAGGTTCCTTCAAATCCTGGGCGGAGTTCTTCGACGTCTCCGGGAGCGCGACGTGAAAGCGTGGGATGTCGATCTTCACGTCCATGCGGCGGCCGTCGGCAGAGGCGCGCGCGCCGATGTTCACGTCGCCGTCGATGTCGCCGATCTCTTGCCCGTCGACGTCGAGCGGCAGCGGTTCGTTCTTCGGAATGCCAATCGAAGCCTTGGCCTCGGCCAAGTCGAAGCCGTCGAGACGAGCCATGGCGGACAGCGTGACCCTGCCGCTCGTGCCGCGCGCCACGGCGCTGTCGAGGCGAACGACGCCGTCGGGGGTGAGCGCCACCTTCGCCGTGACGCCGCTGAACGGCTCTCCCACGCTGTTCAATTGAAAGCGGCCGTCGCGAAAGTCGACCGTGCCCTGCATTTTGGCTTTGCCGGCGGCGATCTCGGCGCGCGTGTCGGCGTCGATTCGACCGCGGAGGTCGGAGAGCGCCGAAGCAGCAAAGGGCAAGAGCGCTTCGGCTCGGAAGTTCTTGGCCCTGAGGGTCATGACGGCCGTCTCGTCGTCCGCGAGGGAGGGCGCCAAAGCGCCCTCCCAGCGCATTGCCATTTTCGCCTCGGCGTCGAGACCACCGTCGGTCTGCTCCAGGTGGAGGAGCGCTCGGAGCGAGCGCCCGTCGAAGCCGAGCTCCGCGCGAGCCTTGGGATACTCGACGCGATTGATGCGGAGCCCCGCGAAATCCAAGACGCCTCGCACGCGAGCGTCGCGGTGGAAATCGTCGACGACGAGATCGCCGCTCAGGCGGCCCCTCATTTTGAAGTCGGCGAGCTTGGTCAAACTCTCGAGCTGGAAGTCGGTCAAGTGAAGCTTCGCCCTCGCCTTCCACGGCGGCACGTCGCCGGGTCTCGTGAGCAAGCGCGGGAAATCGCCGAAGGCGTCGACGCTGCCGTCGAGCAGGCGGCCCCGATCGGAGTCGGCGCTGAGCACCACGCGCGCCCGCGACTTCTCGTATGTCGCATCGATCTTGGCGGTGAGCGGTTTCACGCCGGGCGTTGCTTCCGACGCAAAATCCTTCGCTTCCACGGCGAGGCCGACCACCGGCGCCTCGAGCGGCCCCTCGACGACGAGGCGCCCGCCCGCCTGACCCGACAGCCCTTGCGTGCGGAGCGCGACCGGGAATTTCTTCAAGTCGCGCGTCGCCACCACCAATTCGGCTTTCATGGGCAGCGCCATCAACGTCGCCATGTCGAGCGACTTGCCTCGCAGCCAGCTCGCGTAGGGCAGGCGGGCGGCGTTGGCCTCGAACGAAAGGAGATCACCGAAGCGATCGAAGATCCGGGCCCGGAGCTCGGTTTTTCCGTCGCCGCCCGCGATGTCGAGGCCGATCTCCCCGTCGACCCCTTCCGTTCGCCAGGGAGGTGCGTCGAGGACGCGGCGCGCGCCGACCTCGTCGCGCACCGCTTTTCCGGCGATGACGAGCCCTTCGGTGCGCATCGAGAGATTGAGCGCCGGGCTTTGGGCCGCGCTCGAACGCTCGACCCGGACCGCCAAATCGAGCCTTCCACCCATTTCGTCGAAAGGCACCGAGCCGCGCGGCAAGAGCGGGCGGAGGCGCGCGACGTCGAGGTCGGCGGCGACTTGCACCTCGCCGAGCGCTCGCCACCACGTGGCGGGATCCAACAGATCGCCCTCGCCGAGCTCGAGACCGGTCGTCTTCACGTCGATAGCGCCCGCCTGACCGAGCTTCGAATGAATGGACGCTTCGAGGCGCCTCCCGTCGACATTGACCTCGACGTGCGCGCTTCCCTCCTTGAACCGCTCGTAGGACGCGCGATCGACGTCGAGCCGCGCGTATCCCCTGGCGCGTGTTCGTTTTACGGAGAGATCGACGTCGAGCGCAGCGTGTCCGCCTTCGAGATCGCGGTTTTGTAGGAGCCGTGACAACCGCGGCAGGTCGATCTGGTTGCTCGAAGCTCGAACCACGATCTCTTGGCGCCCTTGGTGGATCTCGGCCTGCAAGGGGTCGCCGAGGCCTTCGATCCGTACGCCGTCGACGTCGATACGACCCTTGCCGACCTTCACGCTGGCAACGCCGAGCACCGCGCGGATGTCGCCCCGAGAAAGGACGAGCTCCGTCTGTCGGGCGAAGGTGGCGTCGCCGAGCTCGATGTGCGAGCTCGCTGCGATCGTGGGACCGTCGACCGGTCGTGCGGCGACGGTCACGTCGAGTGCGTTCGGCTGACCGCGCGCCGTCACCGTCGCGTCGGTGACGCGTTGCCCGCCCGCAGCAATCGCCGACGCCTTCACGCGACCGTCGACCGTGGGGCGATCGAGCGGCCCGCTCACGTGCGCACTGGCCCGCAATTGCCCCACACGATTGTCGGCAAGGGCCAGGTTCGCGCCGGTCACGTCGACGTGCGCCTCGATCGACGAGGCCCTGGCGAGCTGTACGGCACCAAACGCGTGCACGGATACGGCTCCCCGAGCCTCGTTGCCGAGGCGCGTTTTTTCGAGCGCTGCTGCGCGACTCGTTACGTCGAACCCTATGGTGGACGCCTCGCCGATCGATCGGAACTGGAACGAAAGCTCGGCCTTCGCACCGGGCTCGTCGACGAGCCCTTTGCCGTGCGCCGTCGTCGGCTGACCCTTGGCCCCCGAGCCCGGCACCGTCATGGCTCCTTCGAGGTGGACACGCGGCGTTCGGTTCTGCGCGAAGAGGCCCGGCGGCACGTCGACGACATAGCTCCCGCGCGAGCCGGACGCTCCCGAGCTGATCTCGACGTTCACGACGGCGCTGAGGTCCGAAGGAGCGGCCGTCGGGGAAAACGCCCGCACATCGATGTCCCGAGCACGGGCGGTCGCGTGCGCTTCGGTCTCCTCGCCCATCGTGGCCCGTCCGCTGAGATCGACCGTGCCCGCGCCGGCCGTGATTTTACCCGCCGCCACGATGCGCGGGAGTTGACCTTGCACCTCGAGGTGCAGCGAGACGTCTTGGTAGACCGGAGCGCCGGCGACGAGAGCTCGCAGGTTTTCCGCGGCGATCGGTGGCACGTCGAGCTCCGCCCGAACGTCTTGCCCGTCCATCGAACCATCGACGGTCGCGGGAACACCGCCCACCGACCCCCGGATTTTGGCCAGAACGCTTCGCTCTCGACCCGAGATCGACGGCTCGGCAAAGTGCGCCTCCACGTTCACGTCGAGATCGGCGTGACCCGGCGCGCCGCGCGTTCGCACGCCGAGCGAGTCGACGTCGATGGCCATTCGCCGGGGCGCGCTGACGAGCGATCCCACGAACCCATCGAGATCGGCGTCGATCGAGGGAGCGCCCTTCGGCTGCCCGTGGACCCAGACGTGCTTTGCGCCGATCTTGGGCAAATGCACGACGGTACCGCGGGCCGAAGGATCGCTCGGCTTGGCGTCTTTCGGCTCGAACGCCCGCGCCATGCGGAGCGCTCCCGACGTGTCGACGTCGAGGTTGAGGTCGACGAGGTCGACGGCGACGTCGTCTATGGTGATCTCGAGATCGCCTTTGCCGAACAGCGCCGACCTGGCCAGCTTGAGCGGCGAAATGGAGACGCGGGCGCCGTCGACGAACAATACCTGCACGCCCTCGGGGTCTCGGACATGGACGCGAGCTCCCGCGACGCCGCCTAGCCCGAGGTGCGCCAAGCTCTCGATGGTCACCGTTCCGGCGAACATCGTGTGCAGCACGCCGTTGACTTGCCCCACGACGATCCGCCGCACGCCCGGCAAGTCGAGACAGAACACCACGGCCAGCACCACGGCGGCGGCGGCAACACCGAGGGCCTTCGCGATCGTCGCAACGACGCGAACCACGCGCCGCACCATCGAGCGCCGGTGAACGGGAGCGAGGCCGCTCTTTGGTTCGGGCGGCGGGGTCGCGTGCTTTTGGGGAGACGGGTCGAGCATCAGTAGGCCTCTCCGATACCGAACGCAATGGCGATGGGAACACCGGGAAGCAGAGGTTTCAAGAGGCCCTCGACGGGCATCTCTGCGAAGACGTCTTCGGCGTTGCGGAAGCCGAGGACCTGAAGCGGTTGAATCCGATAGCCGATGTCGAGGCGAATCGGACCCACGGGGGTGTCGTAGCGCCCCCCGACGCCGCACGACAGGTGCAGATGCGAAAACCGCAAGTCGGCCGGCTTCTGCGACACGTCGCTCATGTCGCAAAAGACGCTAGCGGACAAGGGCCCGGCGATGTTGAATCGAAATTCGTTGGAGACCTCCCACAGCGTCAATCCTCCGATGGGGATGGAGCAGAGCGGATTGCCGGTTCCGCTCGGAATCATTCGCATGCCGGTAGGATCAGCAGGATCGACCATGGGTACGGTGGGATCGCACTCGGCCGCCGATTGCTGGGACGCCGTGCTCGGATTGAGAAATGGCACGTAGCCGTGCGGGGCCACGGCCCGATAGGGAAACCCGCGATTGGAGCTGGAACCGCCCGAGAAAAATCCGCGAAACATCACGGTTTGAATGTCCTGAATCTGCTCGGCGCGGCTGCCGGTGGGGCCCGGTAGATTTTCGACGACCTCGCCGTAGTTTCTGGGAAAGAGAAACCCAACGGTGGCTCGCGTGGCGAAGGTGATTTTGGGGCCGAGCGGCAAGTAGGTGCGGACCTCGGGCTGAATCTTCAGGTCTCCCGCGTTTCCACCAAAGGGACCGCCTGCATATTGCAAACTGTTGGAGAGGTAGATGCCCTTGTGCGGGTGGATCTTGTCGTTGCGAAAATCGAGCGCCGTGACGAGCTCGGGGTAAGAAATGACGAGCGTCGAAAGGTCGCCGTCGAGCGGCCCCTTGTAGCTGAAGGGGTTCTCGACCTGGAGGTTGTGGCCGATGCTCATGTACGACTTGCCGTAGGTGCGATCGAGCCACGCCGCGTTCTTGAACTCGCGGTACCCCACGACGGGGCTCGCCTCCTGGGGGTTCGGGTTGACGAGCAGCGCAAAGATATTGAACTCGGGCCGCAGCGATCCGTTCGTTCGCGCTTCGAGGAAACCCGGTTGCCGAAGCTGCAAGCGCAGCTTTTCTTCAGGGAAGAGATGGGTCGGCGTAACGAGGTTGTTGAGCCGCGTCGGGTAGAGGACGACGCCGGGCCGGAAATCGACGCTGAACGTGCGCAGGCCGCCGAGAAAATTCTTGTCCTCCCAACCGGCGAGAGCGTGGATATCGGTCTTGATGGCGTCGAACTCGAGCCCGCCGCCCAACCGAATTTGGCGCAAGCGGGCCGGCTCGGCCTTGACGGTGAGCGGCACCTCGCCAGAAGCGGCGGGCGTCTC
>DATEMX010000291.1:0-3540 GCA_035275365.1 Polyangiaceae bacterium
AAGAAGAAGCCGCCCCGCGAAGTCCGGATGGTGGCCTTGGTCGCTCGCCGCGGGCCCTCGGTCCTCTTGGGCCTTCGCGAAGCTGGGGGGCTCTTCGGGGGGCTGTGGGAGCCGCCCATGATCGAAGCGCACGCCGGTGAGAACCCCGAGGCCTCCCTGGCAGCTTTTCTCGGGCTCGATTTTCGGGATTTCGAGGTCGTCGTCGAGCAGACTCACGTCTTGACCCATCGACGCCTGCGCATCTCGGTCGCCGCGGCCGCCGTCTCCGGCGAACCGCGTAGGGCGGCGGCTCCCTACGAGCGATTTGCATGGTGCGCCGTTCGCGAAGTGCAGAAGCTCGGAATGTCTTCGCTCGCGAAGAAAGTTCTTCTAGCCTGTCCAGGGCGACACGCGTGAGGCCGAGGAGCGAGACACGGAAGGCGCTGACGACGGCGAGCGCGCTTCTGCTCGCGTCGTCGCTCGGTTCGTCGTTGGCGCGCGCTGAAGAGGTGTCGCACGACAAGGCGCGAAGGCGACTTGCGGCATGGAGCGAACGGGGTCCCTACGGCGATTTTTTTGCGACGACGATGCTTGGTGAGGGCCTGCGCTTCAACAACCCATATCGACTCTCGCACCAGCTCGGTGCGAGCGCAGAGTCGCTCTCGTCGACGGCGCCCTACCTCGACCTCGCGGTCGGCGTGACGACGGGCAAGCCGAACGGCGTCCAACACGGCGTTCGCCTCGCGTGGTCGATCTCGCTCTCCGGCGTTCCGCAGCAGGTCGTGACGCCCGCGTACCTGGCGCTGCTACGCCTCGGCGACGCCTGGTTTCTCTACGGTTGGGCCGGCTTGCCGTTGGTCGCCACGCCTGACTTCAACATGGGGGGCGAGCTCGCGCTCGGGGGAACCTGGCTCGCCCGCGCGGGCCTCGGGATCACGGCGGCGGTGGTCGTCGACGGCTTCTACGGTGCCGGCACGCGCGAGACCTTCGCGGCGTTCTATCCCGTCATTTCGGGTCAACTCGGACTCGCCGTGAGCTACGAGGTGCTGCCATGAGCGCGCGACAATTCCGCCTTCAATCTTGGACGATCGTCGTTGTCGTGGTGTTCGGCGTCGGCGCGACGGTCGGCGACGTCGGTAGCTGCGGCCAAGAGCCCACCGATCTCGATGCCGCGACGTTCTTCGATCTGAAGGCGCGGATCGAGTGCCGCAAGTGCGCCGATTGTCGCCTCGCCGGCAAGCTCTGCGACGACGCGTGCGACGAGACGGCCCTCGTCACGACGTTCCGGGTCGGATGCCGCCCGCTCGTGCACGACGGCGAGGTTTGTCTGCGCAAGCTCCTCGACGGCTCGTGCGACGATTTCGCGGCCTATATGGATGAGCGCTCCCCCCAGGCTCCCAGCGAATGTCAGTTCTGCCCGCTCCCATGATGCGCGCGAGAATCACCCTGGCGACCGTGTGTCTCGCCGCCGTGGTCGGGTGCGGCTCGGCGCTCCGCACGCTGTCGGCCCCTCCCAGCGACTACGCCGACTATCGAGCGACGCGCGTGCTGCCGACGGTGGGCGAGCGCCTGGGCGCGGCGATGCGCTACATGCAACGCCACCCGACGGGCGTCTTCTTCGATGAGGTCGACCATTGGTTTCGCAAGGTGGAACCGCTCTACTTCGAAGCGTCGTCCGATTCGGGCGAAGGGATGCAGGCGTACCTCGCCGCGCTGCCAGAGGGCCCTCACGCGGCGAGCGCGAGCGAGCGTGTTCAGGCGTTTCGCGCGGCGGCGCAAGAGCTCGAGCGGCTCGCGGCCCGGGGCGCGGCCCTCGAACGCCGGCTTGCGCTCGCCGCGCAAGAACGCGAGAACGTCACGACGACCTATGCGTCGTGGATGGGCACCTGGATCGATTTCGAGTCGTGGGGCCGCCCGCTCGACGAAGCTTCGGACGAGTTCAAGGCGAAATGGATGGCGGAGCCGAAGCCGCGGTGCACGGAAAGCCGGTGCTCGAAGGTGTTTTCTCAGAGCTACGTGCTCCGCGTGCGCGGCGTGCCCGAGGAGTTCGTGAGCGTGCTCGAAGTGTCGGTGCGCCTGGTGGCAGGGAAGGTGAGCGCCGTCAGCATCGGCGGGCCCGATCTGTTCAATCGCCTCGCCGAAGCCCATTTCGCTGCGCCCGTGCAAAGAAGCGGTCGTTCGCGCGCCCGCGCGCTCGAATGGGCGGTCGAGGTTACCGGGGGGGCGATCGAACGCCGCGTCCCTGCCGACAGGTGCTTACGCGTCGCCGACTCGCCGACGTTGATGGTGCGCTCGTGCGACGGTTTTCGCGTCGATGTCATCGCGGACGCCGGCGAAGAGGACCAGGTGGTCATTCGTGGACCATCGAGGTTATAACAGGCGCGAGCCGAAGCCATGATCGATCCCCTCATCCCGTACCTCGATCCGCAGCCTTTCCACATTTTTGGTCCGGGCCAGATTGGCCCCATCGGAGTCGGGGAGCTCTCGATCAAGCCTTTCGGCACGCTCGTGGCGCTCGGCGTTTACGTCGGCACCGAGCTCGTAAAGCGCCAGGGCGAGCGCTACAAGCTCGACAGCAAGACGCTCGCCTCGTTCGTCTTCTACATCCTCGCGGGCGGCTTCATCGGTGGCCACGTCCTCGACTCCATTTTTTATCACCCCGACCACGTGATGAAGTCGCCGTTGTCGCTCCTTCGCATCTGGGACGGGCAATCGAGCTTCGGCGGGTTCACGGGCGCGTTCATCGGCCTGCTCTATTGGCGTTTCAAATTCAAGGCGCCGACGCTGGCGTACGCCGACGTCGTGGCGAGCTGCTTTCCCCTGAGTTGGGTCTTCGGTCGCTCGGGATGTTCGATCGCGCATGACCACCCCGGCATGCTCTCGAACGCGTGGCTCGCCGTGCAATATCCGGGCGGCGGCCGCATCGATCTGGGTCTCTGCGAGATGGTGCTCACTGTTCCGCTCGCGATCACGTTCCTGTTTTTGATGAGAAAGCCGCGGCCTCCCGGCTTCTTTCTCGGCATCATGTGCATCGCCTACGCGCCGACGCGCTTCGCCCTCGATTTTCTTCGCGTTCAAGAGAAAGACTACGGTCAGGCCGATCCGCGCTACGGCGGCCTTACGCCCGCGCAGTGGGGATGTCTGGTCCTGCTCGGCGTGGGCATCGCCGTCGCGTTGCGCGCCGCTCGCGCAGCCGAGAAAGATCGGGAGTGGTTGAAAGCAGCCGCCCCCCGGTTCGCCCCCCCAGCGCCCGAGCCGTCTCCCTCCGCCTAGCACGCCCGCGACGGCGGCGTCCGGCGACGCCTTGCCGATCACGTCCTGCAGCGCGATCGGTTTCGGGCGGGTCGGGGTAGAAAGAATTAGAATGGCGCGGAAAGATCATGCTTGCCTCCGAGCCGACGGCGCTTTCTCCCGATGACCCCTCGTTCGACATCTCTGACGAGGCCGACGTCAAAGCCCTGTTTCGCGCCGAGCAATTGCATTTCTGGCACCGCTCGCGCAATCGTTTCATCCTCGGCAAGGTGGGTGCGCTCGGTGTTGCTCGGGGTGCGCACGTTCTCG
>DATEMX010000292.1:0-3705 GCA_035275365.1 Polyangiaceae bacterium
GCCGAGCAGATCTCCGATTTCGAGTCTCTCGTGCGGGCGCTCGGCACGCGCGACCGGCTGCGACCTTTGCTCGAGCAAGTGCTCGATTCGCTGATCCTCTGGACGGGCGTTGAGCGCGGCCTCTTGCTCATGTCGGCGCCGAGCGGCAAGCTCGTGCCGCGCGCGGCGCGAAACCTCGCCCGGAGCGATCTCGAAGGAGAGCAGAAGCTCCTTTCTCATTCGCTCGCGCAGAGGGCCATCGACCTCGGCGAACCGGTCGTCGCCGTCGACGCGGCAGGTGAAATGCCGAGCATGCACGCCAGCGTGCACGCTCTCAAGCTGCGCAGTGTTCTGGCGATTCCCTTGGTCGCTCGGGGTTCGACGCTCGGCGTCGTCTACCTCGACGACCGCATCCGCCGCGGCGCGTTCGGACCGAAGGAGCTCGCCTGGGTGCGGCTCGTCGGATCCCTTGCCGCGGTGGCCATCGCCGACGCTCGCGATCAGATCCTCTTGCGGCGCGCAGCTCGACGCGCCGAACGCGCCAAGCTGGCGCTCTCGACGGAGCTCTCTCGCCGCGAGGCCGAGCTCGACGCCATCGGGCGCGAGCTCCGCCGCACGCGCGATGCCACGGGAACGCGTTTTCGCTACGACGCCATCGTGGGCAAGAGCGGTGTCATGCTCGATATGCTCAAGGTCGTCGATCGCGTCACCGTGTCGGAAGTCCCCGTCCTCTTGATCGGCGAATCGGGAAGCGGCAAGGAGCTCGTCGCTCGTGCCATCCACGCCAACGGTCCGCGCAGCCCGAAGACCTTCGTCGGCGAAAACTGCGCAGCCATCCCGGAGACGCTCTTGGAGTCGACCCTCTTCGGGCACGCGCGCGGCGCCTTCACGGGAGCCGATCGGGCGCGCGCCGGGCTCTTCGAAGTCGCCCATCGAGGCACGCTCTTTCTCGACGAGATCGGTGAGATGAGCCTGCCCATGCAGGCCAAGCTCCTGCGCGTGCTCGAAGAAGGAGAGGTACACCCCCTCGGGACCGAACGCTCGCGGCGCGTCGACGTGCGCGTGATCGCCGCGACGCACCGACACCTCGAACAAATGGTCAAGGAGGGCAAATTTCGCGAAGACCTCTTCTACCGACTCAACGTGATTTCGATTCGCATCCCTCCCCTTCGCGACCGGCCCGACGATATCCCCGTTCTCGTTCATCATTTCATCGAAAAGCACGGCGGCGGGCACAAGCGTCGCGTGTCGTCGGAGGCGCTCCTTCGCTTGCGGCGATATCCGTGGCCGGGAAACGTTCGACAACTGGAAAACGAGGTGCGGCGGGCCATGGTGCTCTCAGACGACGTCATCGACGTCGAACACCTCACGACCGAGGTACAGCGGCGTCCCGACGATCGCGACAGCGAACCGGTGGGGCTTCGCGTGCGGCCGCGGGTCGACGCTCTCGAGACCGAGCTCGTACGAACCGCGCTCGTGGAGACGCGCGGCAATCAGACCAAAGCCGCCGAGATGTTGGGTCTCTCGCGCTTCGGTCTGCAGAAGATGATCAAGCGTCTCGGCATCAAATCGCCGTCCTGAAGCTCCCCACGCGGAAGGAGCCGGAGGGCGAGGCGGTGCCCGCGGGTGACGGGCGATCCGAGCTCCAAGAAAGTTAGAGGGGCCTAGGCAACTTTCTTGGCGATGTCGGTGCCGCGGGTAAAGGCGCCGCGGCGCGTGGAGGCCAGATCGCCGAGCTGTACCGAAATGTCGATGGCGCGCCGGGGCGATTGCTCGAGGAGCGTGCCGGCGATGGCCAGCAGTTGATGCCGCAGCTTGCCGCCCCCCATGGGAGGCGCAGCGAGCGTCATTTTGGCCGACGGAGAACCCTGGGCGGCGGCGAGAACGGCCTGCGAGATGCGCACGCGGGCGGAAAGGGCCGCCTCGTCGAGCCGGGGACCACACGCCACCACCGCGCGGGTGACCTCGGCCCGCCGATCGAGACGCGAAAGCCGACGCAAGACGCGGGCAGCAAAGAGCGTCGGGGGTTCCGAAGCGAGCTGCGAGAGGACGATCACGTCGGGAGACACCTGTCCGGCCGACAGCTGTCCGGATCCTTCGCGCTCGAGCCACGGAAGTGAATAACTTGCGTGTTCGATGACCAGGATCGACACCGGCGAAGCAGCGGAGTGGGTCGAAGTGTCCATGGCGATCCCATGAGCACGGTCCGTGCCAACCCGAGTTGCTCGCGCGGGGAGAGCTGTCCCACCCCGGCCCCCATCACGCGGGCCTCTTTTTTTGTCCCGCCGCCGTTGCCACCCATCGCGGGCGTTACGCGCCGGTGATGGATCCCGGCGTGACGTTCATCGTCTTCGTCGTCACCTTGGCGCGCAGATCGGCCGGGCGAACGGCGTAGCTCGTATTCACTTCCGCGCTGGGGATGAGGTGGAACGTGGCCTTCGCGCCATCGGCTTGGAGCTCGACCAACAGAAAGCCGTGGCTGTCGCTGTCGGAGAAGACGATCCCAGGGTTGCCCGCGGCGAACGACGCGTCGATGTCGGTGACGACGTACCGATAGATCGGCGTCGACGGGTCGAATTGCAGCGCGCTGGCGATGCCGGCGGCCCCCGATCGCACCGATTGCGATGAGATCGCGGGGCTCGTGAGGCACGGTACACCGTGCTCGACTGACGCGAACGACGCGTGAATGTCGCCTGAGACCACCATCGTTTTGCCCGCCGAGGGCGCCGCCAGCTTGTCGAGGAGCGCGCGGCGTCGATCGGGGAAGCCATCCCACTGATCGACGTTCAAGTAGAACCGATTGCGAAGGAACGGATCGGGTAGATCGGTCTTCTCGCGCAAGTCGAACACCATCGACGTCATCGAGACCGAGCTCACCAAGACTTTCCACGTCTCGCTGGCGCCGAGCGCTCCCTCGAGCCACGCCGTCTGCAGAGGGCCGTGCACGTCTTGGTTTTTGCCCTCTGTCGCCGCGTATTGGTACGCCGCATAGGCGTCGTAGGCATCTTTGACCACCACATAGCGCGCCCCCGGCGCCGCCGCGAAAGGATCGCGCTTGCCCATGTGGACCCAGGCGAGCCCTCGCGGCTTGCCGGACGGATCGATGGGCGCGAGGCCCAGCGTCGGGTTCGTGAGCACCGCGTTCACGTAGAAGAGCGCGAGCGGCCCCTTCACCACGAGAGCCGCCTTCTCCTCGGCCGCGCTCTTGTCGAGCCCCGCCTCGCGCGCCATTTGCTGGTAGGCGAGGGACAAGAGGACCTTCTGTATCGCGTACTCCGGCGCGTCGATGTCGACGTAGGCGAACTGGTCCGACGCGAACTGACCGGTGAGGTTGGCCGCGCGGAGCGCCTCTTCGGGCATTACGATGGCGGCGGGGTATGCGTCCTCCGGCACCAGGTGGTCGGGCCGGTAGGTGCGGTGATCGGCGACGAGGAGCCGAAGGTGCTTGCCGAACCCGAGATCGCGGTAAATGCGCGTGTCGGGAAACTTAGGCAGGCTTTCGACGTCGATCGGTCCGGCGACGCGATCGGGCAACGCGAAGGGGATGTATTCGAAGTAAACCTGCTCGGCGTTCCGGCGGCGCGCCACGTTCGTTTCGTCGCTCAAGCCCGCCGAATACGTGCTCGTGGCTCCGTGGCAGTCGTCGGAGTACTCGTGGTCGTCCCACACGAAGACGAATGGGTGGCGTTCGTGCACCTGCTGCAAGAAAGTGTCGGAGCGGAAGGT
>DATEMX010000293.1:0-2871 GCA_035275365.1 Polyangiaceae bacterium
TCTCGCCGGTATCGTGGGGTGGCCTCCATTCCGAGAAAGAACGCGCCGGTGGTGCGTTCCATCTTAGCGGCGTAGATCGCGGCGACGCCGAACGAATCGCTCTTTGACAGGACCTCGGCGACATCGTCGTATTTGAAGACGACCACCCGATTGCCAAGCTCGACGATCGGCATGAGCTCCCGAAGCTCGGCCGAAGCCAGGCGCAGCGTTTCCGTGGAGGTAAGCCAGTTGGTGATGGCCGATTCGATCTTCTCGAGCCAGCTCATGCCGTCTCCTGCACAGCCGCCCGATCGGCTCGCTTAACGCCGTCGGTCGCTTCGAGCGCAGCCAAGAATCGCACGGCACGAATGCTCGGGAGGAAGAAATATTCGCCGCCTCGCACGCGCACGAATCGCGACAACTTCTCGAGGCGACGGCGAACCGGCGCTTCGGGGATGGTGTACGTGCCGCCGTCGCCAGGCGGCTGGTCGCCGATGATGGGGTCTTTGTCTCGATAGAGGCCGGCGAACTTCGGGTTGTTCGACCACGTTTGTTGAATGAACTCGAACTGGCGCCGAATGTTGGTATTGATGCAGGCGAAAAAAAGACCTCGCTCGGTCTTCTCGGTCTCGTGGGCGAACGGTTCGAGCGGCTTTCCGTAGGAGCGCCCTCGACGAATGATGCGGTGCCGGTCGACCACCTCGAGCGATTCCTCAGGCGTGGGCTCCAGCGAATCGCGGGGATTGGTGCGGCGAATGTGCGATCCGATCGGACAGGCGAGGCCGCGCGGGTCTTCTCGAGCGTAGAGGAAGTCGTCGGCGTTGCCGAGCTTGGGATCGTCGCGGTCGGGGCTCTTCACGAGCGGCGCCCCGCTGGGCCAACGACCGACGCATTTGGACGCGAGCTTGATGGCGCCTTCGCGATCGATATTGCCGGACGAATCCCGACTGTAGTCGGCCATGGCGCCCCAGAACCGCGCGACGTCTTGCTCGAGCTGCCTCACGACGAGGTAGGTCCCGTTGTGCCCGAAATCACGCCCAGAAACCTTTGCTCCGCCGCGCGCCACGCCGAGGTTCTGCCCGGCATCGAGCGCTTCGGGGACCGAAGGCGAGACGGGAAGCTTGTCGTATTCATTGGGATAGCCGAAGACGAACTCGCCCGCCTTGATGACCTGGGCGCCCGGTTTCTCGCCGGCGCGGCTGCCGGCGATCGTCGGCTGGGCGATACCGTCGGCGAAGCCGAAGTGCTCGCGACGCCCTGGGAGCGCGACGGTATCGCGAACGAACACTTCGCGGAGGGCCCCGGCGTACCTCGCTCGCTCGGCCGCGAGCGCTCCGGTCAAGGTTGCTTCGTCGAGCGCGAAGACCAGCAGCATCACGTGAATCGGCTCGCACCCCTTCGGGCGTTCGCCAGGGTCTCGCCGCGCACCCCACAACCATAGGCTCGGATCGCTGTCGTCGGTGTCACCGAGGACGCGGGACCGATGCTCTTCGCCAGCCATGCCCTCGCGGAATTCACGCGAAAATGTCTCGATCGCCGCCTTCGGCAATCCCAACGCAGAAAGACCGCGCGCCGTTACCGCGAGGTTCATCGTGACCTCGTAGTCGCGCGGCTCACCCGCCGTGAGCAAACCCGCGATGCGGCCGAGCCAGGCGCGGGCGCGCCCCGGATCGACGACTTCGAGCATCAGATAGGAGGCCGCGTCGTTCTTCGGATAGCCGGAGAACACCAACCCTTGAATGTCGTTCTTTTCGAGCTCGGTCATGCGTCCTACCCTTCGCGTCGGAGCAAGCGCCCGCCGCTCGCCGATTTGAGCTACAGGCTCTCGAACCATGCCAACATTGCCTCCGGTGTCGTCGGCCTGCGCGCGAGGCCTTCGCAAATCTTGGCGTTCTGCTGGATATTGAAGACAGTGAGATCCGGGTACGCGCTGTACCAAAGCTGCGTCGGAAGCTGGTGCGCGCGCGTCCACGATTTGAACCGCTCCTCGTCGGTGGCGCCGTCTTGCACGAGGTTCTTGCTGCGGGGAAATCCAGCGGTATTGCTCCATACGGCCGTCAGCCCCGCAGAGGCCTTGTCGACGAAGTCGCCGAGGTAGCTCTCCCAGCTTCCATCGAAGTTGCTGAAAAACAGGAGTCGCTTGCCGCCGTCGATGAAGGCCCAGCGGGCGAAATGAATCGACGTAATGCCCCCCAGGGCTCCCTGGTTGAATTGGTAGCGAGCGAGAAGATCGATCACCCACAACACCCCATGCAAAAGCGCCTGGCGAAAGAGCCCCGGTTTCACGTCGACCAGATGGGTGAGTTGATTCTGGACCTGGAAATCCTCACGCTCGGCCAGCCGCTCGATGCTCGACGGCTCCACCGTAACCTCGTCCTCGGAATCGAGGGCTTCGCGAAGGCGGAGAAAAAGGTAGAGCGGCGGCACGACCGGAACGAGGAGTAACGCCGGCAAGACGCGCAACACCCAGGGCAAGCTCCGACTCTCGGGCCGCGGAGGCTGCATTTGCAACGCGTCGGGTAGCCAGCCCGAAACACCGAGGTGCTCGATGATTTCGTCGTACATCGTCTCAGGCGCGAGACGCGCCCACTTTCCCGAGGCGCGGCGCTGATCGACGAAGGCTTCGATGACGTCGCGGATCTCCGATTCGCGCCGCACGCGTTCGGCCGTCTTGCCGTGGACTCCCACGTGGAAGGCGGCGTGGTCGATCGATTGCTCTCGCAAGAACGAGCTGACCGCGGGCTCATCGGCCGGACCGATGGCGTCGGCCTCGGCGAAGGGGTAGCCGAGGCAATGCCGATAAATGGCGTGAACGGCTCGGGCGCCGACACGCACGAGCTCCGCCAAATGATCCTCGACGGAGCCGTCGTAGTTGCTTTCGAATGCAAGGAA
>DATEMX010000294.1:0-16601 GCA_035275365.1 Polyangiaceae bacterium
TCCTCGAGATGAACTCGGGCAAGCGCCAAGAGCGCCAAGGCCGCCAAGGCCGCCAAGGGGGGGGGGGATCCTCGTGGTTGCCGACTGGGAGTCACGAGAGGATCTGACCGGTCATCGCTGTCCGAAGCCACCACGCTGTGCCAGCTCAAGCGAGGAGCAGCCCACTCAAACCCTTGGCGGCCTTGGCGGCCTTGGCGGGCTTGGCGATGACCGAATTCATCTCCAAGCCCTTCAGCCCAGATCGTCGCTTCGACTTGCCCCATGTGGCCCAAGGGGTGTTAGGGTGGCGGCTGCTGTTTGCCGCCTTTTGGGGAACGAATGGACAAGGCAAAGCTCGCAGTCGACTGGACTCTCGATCGTCGTCAGGCCCTTCGGGGGGCCGCAGGTGTGTCGGTGGCGGCCGTGGCTGCTTCGAGCGCGGGCTGCGTGCGGCACACGGTGAGATCCAACATGGTGGTGCCGTCGCTTTCGCCGATCGATGCGTCGCGGCCTATCTTGCGCTATCGGCCGGTGCAGGGGCGGGCGCGCGGCGCGGGAGGCGTCTTGGCGGCGCTCCAAGATTTGAAGCGCCTGAAAGGCGTCGACGGCTACGTCGAGCTCACCATCGAGCAAATCGCCGACGGCGATCAACTCACGACCACGGTGACCGCCTATCCCTTCACCTACGGCTCGCAGCCACGACCCATCAGTCTTCGCGTGGGCCCCGAGACGTTCGGGGAGTCCGCGCCTTCCCGCGACGATTCGCGGACGGCCTCGTCGTGCCAGGCATCGTGCTCGCCGGCGGCCCCTTCCACGCCTGCGGGCCCCGTTGCGAGCGTCGCCGAGCGGCTCGCCGCGCGCCGTTGCCAGCGCAAATGCGCCGACAAGTCGACCGCTAGTTCATCCGGCTGAACATCGAGCCAGACCTCCGGAGATCGCACATCGTGTCGAAGAGCAGCGAGCTGAAAGCGGCCGTCCGAAGTCTCCAAGAGCGGCCCGGCGATCCCGCGGTGGCCCAGCAACTCTGCGCCCTGAGCGCCGAAGATCCCGACGCCGCCAAGGACGCCCATCAAGAGGTCCTCAAGGTCGAGCCGTTCGAGCACACCGTCGACCTCGGGTTGCCCGCGCGGCAGATTTACCGCCGGCACAACCTCGTGATGCCGCAGCCCGTTGCCGTGGTCGAGCCAGAGAGCCGCGAAGAGCTCAAGGCCACCGTGCAGCGCGCCGCCACCGACTGGCGCTCGCTGCGGGGCATCGGATCGGAGTACGCCTTCTCGAACATCGCGTTCACCGAAGGGTTCGCCATCCGCATGCCCCCGAAGATGAATCGCATGCTGGCGGTCGACGTGAACGTCATGAAGCCGCTGCGCGAGCAACTCGTCTCCTTCGAGGCAGGGGCTACGGTGGGGCGCATCAGCGACTACTTGGATCGCTACGGGCTCGCGTTCCACAACCAGCCAGGGTTCGACGAGCTCACCTACGTGGGCGCGATGAGCGCCGGCGGACACGGCTCGGGCATCTCCATCGGTCCGCTCTCGGCGCACGTTCGATCGCTTCACATGCTCACCGTCAACCAAGAGCATCGCGCTGTCGAAATTCGGGTCGAGCCAAGGGACGGCATCACCGATCCGCAAAAGTTCCGAGCGGCCCATCCCGACGTCGAGCTCTTGCAAGACGACGACGCCTTCCGGGCTGCCGTCGTCAGCGCAGGTTCCTTCGGGGTCATTTACTCGCTCGTCATCTCCGTGCGCAAGCAACACTTCCTCCGCGAAACGCGCCAAAAATTCCGATGGGCCGACGTGAAGGCGCGCCTCCCGGAGCTGCTCGGTTCGAAGTATCACAGCATCGCCATTTGGGTGAACCCCTACCTCGTCAAGGGCGAGACTCATTGCGTGCTCGGAACGTACGAGGAAGACGCCGGGCCGAGGCGCGGAGCGCGCGGCATCGGCATCATCTTCGGCGGCACGCGCGTGCTCACCGACATCGTGGGCTTCTGGGCGCGGACCAATCCCAAGGCCATCCCCTCGCTCGTCGACGCCGCGATCTCGTCGACGCAGAGCGCCAACGTCGTCATGCCGGCGCGAGAGGCGTTGAGCTTCGGTCCGCCGAACAAGATTCCCGTCATGGCCAGCAACAGCGGCTTCGACGTCAAAGACACGGTCGCGGCAACCGAGGCGACGATGCGCCTGCTCCAAGAGCGCGCCAAAGACCACAACCTTTACATGACGAGCCCGCTCGGCCTTCGCTTCGTCAGGGGCACCGACGCATTCTTGTCACCTCAATACGGCCGCGACACCTGCATGATGGAAACGCCCACTTTGTCCTCTACGCCACGTGGTGGGGAAACATTGGCGGCGATTCACTCGATGCTCGCTCGCCAGTTCAGGGCAAGGCCCCATTGGGGTCAGATCAACCTGCACGAGGCTGCTGTGCTCCAAGGGCTCTTCCCGCGCCTTCGAGATTTCGTCGACGCGTTCGCGGCCTTCAACCCCCACGGCTTCTTCGACAACGCCTTCACGGACCAAATGGGACTTCGCAACCTGGCCGACACAATCTGAGGCGAGCGAGCCGAGCAAAATAGCGAGCGAATTCATCTGCTTGAGACATCATTGCGCGGCCCCTTTCGAAGAGGCTGTGACGTGAGCGAAAGATCCGCTAAGTTTTCCGCCCGGCCCGTCGGACGTTTGGTTCGATGCCGGGAGGTGTGCCGCGCGGTGCGTCAAACCTAGGACATGAGCTCCGGTGAGCTTACTCCGCACTACTCCGACCCCACTAGAAGATTGAAGGACGATCGACGATGCCGTTACCGAGTCGCCAGGGGCTGTACGATCCTGCGTTCGAACACGATGCCTGCGGGCTCGGATTCGTTGCAACGCTGACCGGCAAAGCGACTCACGACATCGTCAAGCAGGGTCTCGAGATCCTCGAGAACTTGACGCATCGTGGTGCCGCCGGCTGCGACCCCTGCACCGGCGACGGAGCGGGCATCCTGCTTCAGATCCCGCACGAGTTGTACGCTTCGGAGCTCGCCAAAGAGGGCGTCGAGCTTCCGCCACCGGGCGACTACGCCTTGGCCATGTGCTTCTTCTCGCGCGATCCGGCCAAGTGCCGGCACCAGCAGGCCATTCTCGAGGCCGCGGTGATGCACCACGGGCAGCGGGTGCTCGGTTGGCGAACGGTTCCGTTCGACGGGTCCGCCCTCGGCCCCATCGCGCGCGACGCCCAGCCCTCGATGCGGCAGCTCTTCATCGGACGCACGTGTCCGCCCGAATCGTTCGAGCGCATGCTCTACATCATTCGCAAGCGCGCCGGGCGTTCGGCCAACTCCGAAGAGTTTTACCTGACGTCGCTCTCCTCGCGCACGGTGGTCTACAAAGGCCTCATGCTCGCCGAGCAGGTGGGCGCGTTCTACTCCGATCTCGCGGATCCGCGCTCGGTCAGCAAGCTCGCGCTCGTTCACTCGCGCTTTTCGACCAACACCTTCCCCGCGTGGGAGCGCGCCCACCCCTATCGCCTCATCGCGCACAACGGCGAGATCAACACGCTGCGCGGCAACAGCGCGTGGATGTCGGCCCGCGAAGGTCTCTTGAAGAGCGAGTTTTTCAAAGGGGCCATCGAAGACTTCAAGCCGATCATCCGCGCAGGCGGGTCCGACTCCTCCGCCCTCGACAACGTCGTCGACTTCCTCTTGGCGAGCGGCCGTTCGCTCCCGCACGTGATGATGATGCTCGTGCCCGAAGCGTGGGCCCACGATCCCGAGATGTCCGAGGACAAGAAAGGGTTCTACGAGTACCACGGCTGCCTCGTCGAACCTTGGGACGGTCCGGCGGCGCTCTGCTTCACCGACGGGCAACTCATCGGAGCCACGCTCGATCGCAACGGGCTCCGCCCGGCCAAGTGGGTGGTCACCTACGACGGCCTCGTCGTCTTGGCCAGCGAATTCGGGGTGCTCAACATCGATCCTGCCCGCGTGAAAGAGAAAGGCCGCCTTCAACCGGGCAAGATGTTTTTGGTCGACACGGTCGAGGGCCGCGTCGTCTCCGATCCCGAGATCAAGAAGAAGGTCGCCACCCAGAAGCCTTACGCGGCTTGGGTCGCCGAAAACAAGATCGAGCTCTCGCAGCTCGAAGACGTGCCGAGCCTCTACACCGTGCCGCATGACGAGCTCGTCACGCTGCAGAACGCGTTCGGCTACACCGAAGAAGATCTCAAGATCATCCTCGGCCCCATGGGCGCGCAGGGCGAAGAGCCCGTTGGGTCGATGGGCATCGACATTCCGCTGGCGGTGCTCTCCGAGCGGCCTCAGCTCTTGTTCCGCTACTTCAAGCAGCACTTCGCGCAGGTCACCAACCCGCCGATCGATCCATTGCGCGAAGAGATCGTCATGTCGCTCGTGAGCTGCGTGGGGGGCGAGGGCAACCTCCTCGAGGAGGCGCCCCGCCAGTGCCGCATGCTCGAGCTGCCTCATCCAATCTTGACGCAAGACGACCTCTCCAAGCTGCGCAAGAACTTGTTTCCCGATTTTCGCGCGGCCACGCTGCCGATGCACTTCGCGGCGAACGGCGATCCGGAACGCAACCTCTACGAGGGGCTCGACGCGCTCTGTCGCGCGGCGAGTCGCGCCATCGCCGACGGCGCCAGCATTCTCATCTTGAGCGATCGCAACATCGACGCCGAGAACGCGGCCATCCCCAGCTTGCTCGCCACGGCCGCCGTGCACCATCACCTCATCCGCGAGGGCTCCCGCGTTCGGGCGGGGCTCGTCGTGGAATCGGGCGAGCCCCGCGAGGTGGCCCACCTCGCGCTACTCATCGGGTTCGGCGCCGGCGCGGTGAACCCTTACCTCGCCTTCGAGACCATCGCGACCATGTGCCGCGACAAGCTCCTGCCAGGCGATCCCAATCCGGCCCAAGCGAGCGCCAAATACATCAAGGCTCTGAAGAAGGGCCTGCTCAAGATCATGTCGAAGATGGGCATCAGCACCCTCTCGAGCTACCAGGGCGCCCAAATCTTCGAGGCGATCGGCATCGATCAATTCGTGATCGACAAATATTTCACGGCGACGGCGTCGCGTATCCGCGGCGTGGGCCTCCGCGAAATCGCCGAAGAGGCGCTCATCCGCCACGAACGCGGGTTCGGCGCGCGCTCGGACGGCCGCCTCGACGCCGGCGGGCACGTGCACTACCGGGCTACGGGCGAGCGTCACCTCTGGAACCCCAAGACGGTGGCCTCCCTGCAGCGCGCCGTGCGCATCGACGACGCGAAGAGCTACGAAGAGTACGCCAAGCTCATCAACGAACAAAACGACCGTCCCATGAACCTTCGCGGGCTCTGGGATCTCGTACCCGCGGGCCCCGCCGTTTCGATCGACGAGGTCGAGCCCGCTACCGAGATCGTCAAGCGCTTTGCCACCGGCGCTATGTCGTTCGGCAGCATCTCCAAAGAGGCGCACGAGAACCTGGCCATCGCGATGAACCGCCTCGGCGGCAAGTCCAATACCGGCGAAGGCGGCGAGCAGCCCGAGCGATTCGTGCGTGACGCCAGGGGCGATCTTCGCCGGAGCGCCGTGAAGCAGGTCGCTTCGGCGCGCTTCGGGGTCACGGCCGAATACCTCGTCAACGCCGACGAGCTCCAAATCAAGATGGCCCAGGGCGCCAAGCCCGGCGAGGGGGGGCAGCTCCCCGGGCACAAGGTCGACAAGGTCATCGCCGAGGTCCGCTTCTCGACGCCCGGCGTCACCCTCATCTCGCCCCCGCCGCACCACGACATCTATTCGATCGAAGATCTCGCGCAGCTCATCTTCGACTTGAAGAACATCAACCCCAAGGCGCGCATCAGCGTGAAGTTGGTGAGCGAGGCGGGCGTTGGAACCATCGCGGCCGGCGTCGTGAAGGCGCACGCCGACGTGGTGCTCATCGCCGGGGACACCGGCGGTACGGGCGCCTCGCCGCTCACGTCGATTCACCACGCCGGCGTTCCTTGGGAGCTTGGCCTCGCCGAAGCGCACCAGGTGCTCGTGATGAACGGCCTGCGCGGGCGTGCGCGCATTCAAGTCGACGGCAAGCTCTCGACCGGCCGCGACGTCGCCATCGGCGCGCTGCTCGGCGCCGAGGAGTTCGGCTTCTCCACCGCGCCGCTCGTTGCCTCGGGCTGCATCATGATGCGCAAGTGCCACCTCAACACGTGTCCGGTGGGCGTCGCTACGCAAGATCCCGAGCTTCGAAAGAAATTCACTGGGCAACCCGAGCACGTGGTGCGCTTCTTCTTCTACGTCGCCGAAGAGCTCCGCCAGCTCATGGCCGAGCTCGGCTTTCGCACGGTCAACGAGATGGTGGGGCGCTCCGACTGCATCGTCCAGCGTACGAAGGGGCTTCACCCGAAGGCGCGCCGCATCGATTGCTCGGAGCTCCTCTATCGCCCCAAGGAAACGGCTACCAGCCCGAGCTACTGCGTCGAAGCGCAGGACCACAAGATCGATCGGGTGCTCGATTTGAGGCTCATCGCCGGCGCGAAGGGCGCACTCGAAGATGGCACGCCCGTCATCATCGAGACGAAGATCAGAAACTCGGACCGGGCCACGGGAGCGATGTTGAGCGGCGAAATCGCCCGCAAGACGGGAAGCAAGGGCCTCCCCGAAGACACCATTCGCATTCGTGCAAAGGGTAGCGCAGGCCAGAGCTTCGGCGCTTTTGCGTCACCGGGCATGACGCTCGAGCTCGAGGGCGACGCCAACGACTACGTCGGCAAGGGCCTCTCGGGCGGCATCGTCGCCGTAAGGCCGCACAAGGAGTCGACGTTCCGCGCCGACGATCAAGTCATCGTGGGCAACGTCGTGCTCTACGGCGCGACGCGTGGCCGAGCCTTCTTCAACGGTCGCGGCGGTGAGCGCTTCGCCGTCCGCAACAGCGGAGCCACCACCGTCGTCGAGGGTGTGGGCGATCACGGCTGCGAGTATATGACCGGCGGTACAGTGGTTATCCTCGGCACCACGGGGCGCAACTTTGCCGCGGGCATGAGCGGTGGGTTCGCCTTCGTCTTCGACGAAGACGCCAACTTCCAAGCGCGTTGCAACAAGGAAATGGTGGAGCTCGAAGCGATGGGCCCCGCCGACGCTTCGGTCGTGCATGCGTTGCTCGAAGAGCACCTGAGCCGCACCGGCAGCCGCAAGGCGAAGGAGCTGCTCGATTCGTGGGATGCCGTCATCCCCAAGTTCGTCAAGGTCGTGCCGAGCGAGTACCGCCGCGCCCTCGAGGCTCAAGAGTCGCCCGCCACCAACGGCGTTCGCTACTCGTCGCTGCCGCCCTCGACCCCATACGTTTCGACTGGCCGGTACGTCCCCGCCAACGTCAGAGAGAAGTCTGCAGCCCATGGGTAAAGTTCGCGGTTTCATCGAGATTGAACGACGAGAAGTCGACAAGCGCCCCGTCGAAGACAGGCTCAAAGATTGGCGAGAGTTCGAGCTCGCCGTGCCCGACGCCGTGCTGTCGTCGCAAGCGGCGCGCTGCATGGACTGCGGCATTCCGTTCTGTCACGACGGCTGTCCGCTCGGCAACCTCATCCCCGACTGGAACGACCAGATGTACAAAGGGCGCGTCGACGACGCGATCAGGCAGCTGCACGCTACCAACAACTTCCCCGAAGTGACCGGTCGCGTCTGCCCTGCGCCCTGCGAGGCGTCGTGCGTCCTCAACATCGAGGGCGAGCCCGTCACCATCAAGAACGTCGAGCGCGGGATCATCGATCGCGCGTTCGAGCAGAACCTCGTGGTGCCGCTGCCGGCCGCCACGAAGACGGGTAAGAAGGTGGCCGTCGTAGGATCGGGGCCCGCGGGTCTCGCCGCCGCGCAGCAGCTCGCCCGCAAAGGGCATGACGTCACCGTGTTCGAGCGAGACGACCGCATCGGTGGGTTGCTCCGCTACGGCATCCCCGATTTCAAGATGGAGAAGCACCTCATCGATCGCCGCGTCGTACAGATGCAAGCCGAGGGCGTCGTGTTCAAGACGTCGGTGAACGTCGGCGCCGACGTCACCGGCGATCAGTTGCGCGCCGAGTTCAACGCGATCGTGCTCTGCGGCGGCGCTCGCAAGCCGCGCGATCTCCCGGTGCCCGGCCGCACCCTCAAGGGCGTTCACTTCGCCATGGAGTTCCTCGAACAGGGCAATCGACGCGTTGCGGGCGACGTCGTTCCGAGCGAGACAGCCATTTTGGCCACCGGCAAGAACGTCGTCATCATCGGTGGCGGCGACACCGGCTCCGACTGCCTCGGCACCTCGCACCGCCAAGGCGCCGCCAAGGTCACGCAGCTCGAGCTCTTGCCGAAGCCCCCCGAGAGCCGCGCGGAGAAAAACCCGTGGCCCGCGTGGCCGCTCGTCCTTCGCACCTCTTCGTCCCAAGAGGAGGGCGGCGATCGCGACTGGGCCGTGATGACCACCAGCTTCATCAGCGACGACAATGGCGCCGTCAAGGCGCTCAAGGCGACGCGTGTCGACATGCAACCCGGAGCAGCCCCGAAGGCCGTGCCCGGCACCGAGCTCGAGATCCCGTGCGAGCTCGTGCTGCTCGCGATGGGCTTCGTCGGCTCGGAGCGCCCCGGTTTGCTCGAGCAGCTCGCCGTCGAAATGGACGCGAGGGGCAATGTGAAAGCCAACGCGGGTCGCACGAGCGTCGCGGGCGTGTACGCCGCGGGCGATCAATCGCGCGGTCAGAGCTTGGTCGTTTGGGCCATCGCCGAAGGCCGCAAGGTCGCCGAGGTCATCGACGCAGACTTGATGCAAAGCCGCCGCCGGCTCGGGCTCGTGGGTTAGCTAGCTACCGCCCGGCGTCGAGATGACACCCGGGCATGGCTGCACATTGCTCGATCGAGAGCGTTTCGCAGGCGGCCGCATTTCCCTTGCACAGGGACGCCGACCACGTGCAGTTGGCCGCCTGTCCGCACAGGTTGGCGTCGGGCTGCATGTCGCAGGTGGGTGACCCGCTGCACTCGCCGCTGCTTGCGCAGCTACACCCCCTGATCGCATTGCAAACGCCACACGCCCCCGTGAATTGCGAGCAATCGATCGTTCCATCGCCGGCGCAACCGAATGCCGCCTCGCAACCCTTCGTTGCCTTGCACTCCTGCTCGGTGGCCTGCGAGCAGGGTTTCGGTACTCCGGCGCACTTGGCAGTCGTCTGGCTCTCGAAACGACAACCGGGCACCTCATCGAATTCGGCCAAGTCGCAGGCGGGCGGCGCGGTCCCCGAACACACGTCGTTGGCCCAGGTGCAGCCCATTCGGTTCGTGCAGGTGCCTGGTGTGATCGCGTCGAGGCATTTGGTCCCTCCCGTGCAAGCGCCGACGTGGCAGCCGCGGCCCTTGCTGCACTCGTCCGGCGCTCGGGCTGCGCAAGCAGTCGGCGCACCCGACTTGAGGACGCGTTGGTACGTGAAGAGGGCGCCTGATTCGTCCCGCAAGTTCATCTGTTCGCCCTTCACGCAGTAGTCGGAGCTCGCGGGTGTATTGACGCCGTCGAGCCAGAAGGAAAGGGTGCTCGACGAGCGCGTCCACGTGCCTTGGCGCTGACCCGCAATGCCGTACAGCGGGCAGGAGCAGACCCCGCATCCTTCCTTGGAACATCGGCCACCTGATGCGGCGATACTCCCGCAATTTGCCTTTGCCATCACGCACGAATCCAGAACCTGAAGGGTCGACGACGCACCGTCGGTGACGAACTCGAGGGCGCCGCCATCGCGTAGGTCGAATCTGACGTTGGGAGTGACCGCGGGCGTCGTCAGCACTGCCGGACATCGGGTGACGTCATCCGAAAGTAGGCCCACGAGTTTCAGCGACACGCCGTCGGTCCCGATGGCCTGTAGAAGCCACGTTCCGAAGGGTTCGCCTCCACACGCGTCGAAAGGTGGGGCCGGACGCGGCGCGAACGCGGGGCACGACTCGCAGCTACAACTAACGACGTCGTCCACGCACGCCGTCTTACCAGTCCGCCCGTCGGCGCAGAGACATGGCGTCGCGAATTCGCACTGTTCGTTCGGACCATCGTCCATCGCGGCGTTACCGTGCGGCGAAGGTGTCCCCGCACAAGCGAAGAACAATCCGGAGAATCCTGCCGCGAGAAGAGCCGAACCGAGCTTCGGCGATACGATGGTCATCAGATTCCTCACCGAACTACACTGATCCAACGATGACGACTGTGTCTTGGGCGACCGAGAGCGAAAGAATCACGGACTTGAGGGCGATGCAAGAAGCAACGCATCACGATGCAGGCCACGTTGCCTCAATGGTTCGACGTGCGTCGAACCGACGCGCCCTTTCGAGAACCAATACGCCCTTCAAGAATGGCGCGAAAAGAGATCGAGCTGCCCCTTGCCGGGCGGTCTCGCAAAGGTGTTGGCCGGTGCGGCGGGCGGCCCGTGCCCTTGGGCGAGGCCGAGGCGCCGCGCCGTTTGCTCGAAGAGCTGAGCGATGCTCTCGGCGTAGACGCCTTCGCCCGTTTGGCGGGTGCCGAAGCGCGGATCGTTGAGCTTGCCCTGGCGCACTTCGCGCGTTCGGGCGAGCACGCGTTCGGCCCGCAGGGGGAGAGCTGCTCGTAGGCGTTCTTCGAATACCTGCCTCACGCTGCCAGGCAACCGAACGACGATCATGGAGGCCGATAAAGCGCCGGCTTCGGCCGCGGCCTCCAGGATAGGACCGATGTCCTCGTCGCTCAGGCCGGGAATGACGGGCGCGACGTTGACCGAGACGCGAAGGCCCGCTTCGGCGAGGCGCCGCACCGTCGTCATGCGGCGCCGTGGCGTAGCGACCATGGGTTCGATCGCTCGCGCGTGGGCCTCGTTCCAGAAAGGGATGCTCACCGTGATGCTCACCGACGCTCGCTCCGCGAGCCGCGACAGAACGTCGACGTCGCGCTCGATGAGGGGCGCCTTGGTGATGATGCCCACCGGGTTACGATATTCGGAACACACCTCGAGGCAGCCGCGCGTGAGGCGATAGGAAGCCTCGAGCGGCTGATAGCAGTCGGTGTTGCCGCTGAACACGACGAGCTCGCCCGCCCACGAGCGCTTGTCGAACGCTTTTCGAAGGAGCTCGGGTGCCTGGGGCTTGACGACGATCTTGCGATCGAAGTCGGTGCCCGCGCCGAAGCTCAGATATTCGTGGGTGGGCCGCGCGTAGCAATAGGCGCAGGCGTGGAAGCAGCCGCGGTACGGGTTGACGCTGTAGCGAAACCCGATGTCGGGGCTGTCGTTCTTCGAGAGGATTTCCCTGGTGTGATCTTCGAAGACTTGGAGCCGAACGGTCGAAGGATCTTCGAGCTCGAGGTATTCGACCGAGGTCGTGTCCCACGGGTTCGGCGGGTTGGCGACGGGAACCGGACGCACGCGTCGATGATACTGAACTAAAGTACAGTTGTCGAGCCCTTGCGCCGTTGGATCGGCTCGTCAATCGAGAATCCGGGGCAATGCTCCGCCTCGGGTCTCGCACCTTTCGATCGGAGCGAGCGCGGCCGGGAATGTCGTTGCGCGGGGAGGACTTGAATGGCCATGGCACGTGAGGAAAAGAGGCAAGAGCTCGAGCGCTCGCGTGCCGATCAGTCGGGCATGGCAAATGCGCGTGAACCCGTGGCCAGCGCGCGCGCGATGCTGGAGGACGCGCAGGCGCTCACCCTGCAAGTGGAGCGCCTCTTGGCGCATCCGAGCTTTCAATCGGCCGAGTCGGACACATTTCGCGTACGTTTGGCGCGAGCGCATTGTCTCAGCCTTTTGGATCAGATCTCCGAGCTCATGGGGCGGCAAAACATCGACCTACCGGCGTAGGAAATCTGCCTACCGGCGCAGGAGGAGGTTCAGCACCACCGTCAGCACGATCGACAGCAAAATGGAGCTCGCGATGGGCAGAAACACCCGCGCGCGGCCCACGCGAAACGCAAAATCGCCTGGCAAATGGGGCCAAATTCCCCTGCCGAGCAAGATGAGCACGACGCCCAGGGCGGCGACGCCGAGGCCCGTCCAGAGAACCAGCTTGCCGAGCGCCGAGAGGTCCATCGAGGTTCTCGTAACCTCGCCTTCGAGAAAAGCAAAGCCAGTAGTGCTAGACTCGGCTCTACCCGATGAGTCTCAAGATCGACCAGGATCACTCGCGGTTTCGCAACATCGTTCGCGGCAAGATTCGGCAAAACCTGCGAAAGTACATCTCGCACGGTGAGCTCATCGGTCGGAAAGGCAAAGACCTCGTCTCGGTCCCCATTCCGCAGATCGACATCCCGCGTTTCCGGTTCGGCGACCGGCAGCAAGGCGGTGTCGGGCAGGGGAGCGGCGACGTCGGCGATCCCATGGGCGGCGACGAGGAAAAGGAGAGCGGGCAGGGCAAGGCCGGGCAAGACGCCGGCGAGCACGTGCTCGAGGTCGACGTTACGCTCGACGAGCTCGCCGCCATCCTCGGCGAAGAGCTGGAGCTGCCGGACATCCAAGACAAGGGCAAGAGCAAGATCACGAGCGCCAAGGACCGCTACACCGGCATCCGCCGCGTAGGCCCGGAGTCGCTGCGCCATTTCAAGCGCACCTATCGCGAAGCGCTCAAACGCATGATCGCCGCCGGAACCTTCAAGCCCGATCGGCCCATCGTGGTCCCCGTCCCCGACGACAAGCGCTACCGCTCGTGGAAGACCGACGTCGAGCCTGTGGCCAACGCCGTCATCATCTACATGATGGACGTGAGCGGCTCGATGGGCGACGAGCAAAAAGAGATCGTTCGCATCGAGTCGTTCTGGATCGATACCTGGCTCAAGGCGCAATACAAGGGCCTCGAGAGTCGCTATATCATCCACGACGCCGTGGCCCGCGAGGTCGACCGCGACACGTTCTTTCATACGCGCGAGTCGGGCGGCACCATGATCTCCAGCGCCTACAAGCTCTGTCTCAAGATGGTCGAGGAAGACTATCCGCCCGACGAGTGGAACATCTATCCGTTCCATTTCTCCGACGGCGACAACTGGTCGATGGACGACACCTTGACCTGCGTGGAGCTTTTGAAGACCAAGCTCTTGCCGCAGGTCAACATGTTCGGCTACGGGCAAGTAGAGAGCCCCTACGGCTCGGGTCAGTTCATCAAGGACCTGCGCGAGCTCTTCTCGAAGGAAGACCGCCTGGTGACGAGCGAAATTCGCGACAAGGACGCGATCGTCAATTCCATCAAGGAGTTTTTGGGAAAGGGAAAGTGACGTGACCGAGTTCGCCCTGAAGACGTCGCTCCCGCAATACCTTCGCGTGGAACAACAGAAGATCGAGGGGATCGCCAAGGAGTACGGCCTCGACTTCTTTCCCATCATCTTCGAGATCCTCACCTACGATCAGATGAACGAAATCGCCGCCTACGGTGGTTTCCCCAATCGCTACCCGCATTGGCGCTTCGGCATGGAGTACGAGCAGCTCGCGAAGAGCTACGAATACGGCCTCTCGAAGATCTACGAGATGGTCATCAACTCGAACCCCTCGTACGCGTATCTCCTCGAAGGCAATTCGCTCGTCGATCAGAAGCTGGTCATGGCGCATGTGTGCGCGCACGTCGATTTCTTCAAGAACAACTTCACCTTTCGCTCGACCGATCTCGACGCCACTGGGCGCATCGATCCGGTGCGCAAGGTGGAAGGGTACGATCCCAACCGCCGTTGGATCGACAAGATGGCCAACCACGGCGCGCGCATCCGGCGCGCCGCCGAGCGCCACGGCATCCAAAAGGTCGAAGAGTTCATCGATCATTGCCTCTCGCTCGAGAACCTCATCGATCCGTGGGGCCCCTTCGTGGGCCGCCACAAAGTACAAGCCGAAGAGGTCGAACAAGGGGCCATCGAGGTGCCGCGCCTGCGCTCGAAGGACTACATGGAGTCCTTCATCAACCCCGAAGAGTATCTTGAAGAGCAACGCAAGAAGATCGAGGAAGAGCGCGAGCGTGAGAAGCGATTTCCCGAGCGTCCCGAGCGTGACGTGCTGATGTTCCTTTTGAACCACGCGCCGCTCGAGCGATGGGAGCGCGACGTGCTCGCCGTCATCCGTGAGGAGGCATACTATTTTTTCCCGCAGATGCAGACGAAGATCATGAACGAAGGCTGGGCCTGCGTCGCGGCCGAGACGCCTGTATTCACCGATCGCGGCCTCGTCAGCATGAAGGACCTCGTCGAGGGGACTGCAAAAAAGGTATCGGACGGCGCCGAGGTTCGGACCGTCTACGATCGCAACGTGATTCGCGATCACGAAACCGTGACGATGAAGACGCGCCGTGGTTTCGAGTTGACGGGATCGAACAACCATCGCGTGCTTTCGGCGGACGGCGAGTCGTGGGTGCGCCTCGACACGCTCTCCCTCGGCGACCGCGTGACCATCTCCGGCGGCGCGCGCCTCTTCGGATCGGCCGAGGTTCCGATCGCGTGGTCCGCTCCTAGGCGCGTCGGTCTCGACGACGTGGCGACGCAGGCTGGGGTGTCCGTTTGGACCGTTCTGCGACGTCGCGCGGGTGCGTCGACACGGAGCAATTTGGCCATCGACTCGGCGCTCGAGGCGTACGAAGCCGACGAGAATCGAGCGCTGCCGCAAGCTCTCAAGAATCGCTGCCCGTTCCGGGTGCCTGCCACCGTGACACCGGAGATGGGGGCGTTCTTGGGCTATCTCGTCGGCGACGGGCACGTGAGCCGCGTCAAACGAAACCTGGGTCTCACGACCGGCGATGTCGAGCAAGCCGCGGCGTTCGTCGACCTTGCGCGAGGCCTTTTTGGATTGGTGGCGAGCGTTCGCCGCGACGGCGGGCGCCTCCGCGTTCTCCTGCATTCCGAGGGACTTTCGGATTTTCTCGTCGAGACCTTCGGCGTGACGACCGGTCCGAGCGCACGGCAAAAGGCCATCCCGCGAGCCATTTTAGCGTCACCCGAGCCCGTCATGACACGGTTCTTGCGAGCCTACTTCGACTGCGACGGTCATGCGAGCCGCTACGGAGTCATCCTCAGCACCGTGAGCGACGCCCTGGCCCGGCAGGTACAAGTGTGTCTCCTCAACTACGGCATCTTGAGCCGCAAGCGACGCCAAAGCGACGGATGCTGGCACGTCCACGTCATGGGCGCGTCGGCTTCGCGGTTCGCCCAGCAGATTGGATTCGGGCTCGCGCGAAAGCAGGAGGCGCTTCTGTGCTACGTGCGGGAGCGCAAATGGTTCAAGGCGGAGATTTGGGACGACGAGGTCATTTCCCTCGAAAAGGGTCGGTCTGACGTCTACGACATCTCGGTCGAAACGACGCACCGTTACGCGGCGGGAGGCTTCGTCAATCACAATTCATATTGGCATTCCAGGATCATGACCGAAAAAGTTCTCGACGCCTCCGAGATCATCGATTACGCCGACCACAACGCGGGCGTTCTGGCGACGTCGCAGGGCCGGCTCAATCCCTACAAGCTCGGTGTCGAGCTCTTCCGCCACATCGAAGATCGCTGGAACAAGGGCCAATTCGGGCGGGAGTGGGAAGAGTGCGACTCCCTCGAGGCCAAGCGGAACTGGGATCTTCGGCTGGGGCTCGGGCGTCGCAAGATCTTCGAGGTGCGCGCGCTCTACAGCGACGTCACCTTCATCGACGAGTTTCTCACCCCCGAGTTCTGCCGCGATCATCGGCTCTTCAGCTTCGGCTGGTCGAACCGCAACGAGCGCTACGAGATCGACTCGCGCGAGTTCAAGCAGGTGAAGGACAAGCTCTTGTTCCAGCTCACCAACGCCGGCAATCCGTTCATCTACGTCGAGGACGCCAACCACGAGAACCGCGGCGAGCTGCTCTTGAGGCACCAGCATCAAGGGATCGATCTGCGGACCGACTATGCCAAGGAGACGCTGCGCTCGCTCGTCCGGATTTGGAAACGACCGGTGTCGCTGGCCACCGTCGTGGAGGGCAAGCCGACACTCGTGCGATATGACGGGCGTGAGCATTCGACGAAGTCGAGCAAAGCAGCGAGCTAGACGACGCCGGTGCGGGGAAGAAGGCGACATGGCATGAAGAGAACGTTCTTTTCGTGTGCGGCGCTGCTGCTCTTGGCTCGCTGTGGCGGCGAGCCTCGAGAGGCCGTGCGCTCGGCGCCGCTCGCTGCGCCGGCGACGGTCAAGCCGGTCGAGCCGCCGCCGCTCGCCGTGGTCGAGGACGCCGCTCCGCCGTCGCCGGAGCCAGAAACACCGCCCGTGAAATCCGTGCCTCCGCCGCTTCCCGCGACCTCCAAGCTCGCCCGCGGCACGGGCGCGCCGGCCGACGCGGCGCTCGCGGCCGGCGATCTCGCCTACGAGGCCGACGATTTCGCGCGTGCGGAGGTGAAGTTCAAAGAAGCCCTCGCCCTCGCACCCAAAGACGCCGCGCCGCTCGTGGGTTTGGCGCGCATCGCCATCGCAAAGACCAACGTGCCGACCGACTACAATGCGGCGCCGCGAAACCCGGCGCTGGAGAAGGCCGCCGTCGATTTGAAGCGGGCCTTGAAGCTCGATCCGGAGTTTGCGCCGGCGTACACCGAGCTCGGCCGCGTGTGGCTCATTCTTGGGAAAGCCGACGACGCCCTGGCGACGCTGCGCAAGGCCGTCGTGCTCGCGCCGCGCGATCCCGAGGCGCACTCGGGGCT
>DATEMX010000295.1:0-2261 GCA_035275365.1 Polyangiaceae bacterium
CTTGCAACCGAGGACCGCTTCTTTCAGCGTGAGGCGCTCCTGAATGCGGAGGTCGTCTCCTCGGCGCGGGCCTTGCCGGCGCCCGCGGCCGCTACCGCCACCGGCGAAGAACTCCGAGAATAGGTCCTGAAACTGCGAAAAGATGTCGCCGACGCCCGCCCCCGAGAAATCGAAGCCACCGCCCTCGACGCCGGCGTGGCCAAACTGGTCGTAACGCGTACGCTTTTGCTGGTCCGAGAGGATGCTGAACGCCTCGGTGGCCTCTTTGAATTTTTCGGTGGCCGTCGGGTCGTTGGGGTTGCGGTCTGGGTGGTACTTCAGCGCAGACTGGCGGTAGTTCTTGCGAATCTCGTCGTCTGAAGCCGTTCTCGCTACCCCGAGGACTTCGTAGTAGCAGCGCTTTTCACTCATCGGGTCTCATCCAGGTCAAACTCACTCGGGGCGATCGCGCCTGCAGACACAACTCGGTGCGGAAGGTAAGGCGGGTTGCCGACCTGTCAACGCTGCGCCGTGAGGTCCCTCTCGAGCTGGGCGATTTTCCACCTGGCTGCCACGAGATCGGCTTCGCGCCGCGCCGCGTCGCCCGCCAACCGGTCGAGCTGAGCCGATAGATCGGCGATGGCGCCGTCGTGCCCGTTCGACACTTGCGCCACCTCGCCGTCGGGGACGATGCGGGTTGCCAAGAGCTCTTTGACGAGCAATGCGCGGCGGTCGACCTCGGCGCGCAAGCCGGCGACTTCTTGCCCGCGTTCGCGGAGCTGCGCTTCGAGGCGCTCGAGATCGGCCGCCTGTTCTTCGATGGCGGAGTTGATGGCAGCGGCCTGCTTCGCCTCGACGCTGCGCAGGAGGGCGGCATGCTTTTCTTCGACGCTTCTCAGGAGCGCTGCCTGCTTCTCCTCGACGCTCTTCAGCAGCGCCGCTTGCTTCTCCTCAGCGCTCTTCAGGAGGGAGGCCTGCTGCTGCTCGGCAGTTTGCTTCGCGAGGGCTGCCTTCTCCTCCGCTCGTCGCAGCGCGACCCCTCGGTTTTCGACACTCTCCAGCGCGATGCTCTTTTCCTTGTCCGACCGTTCGAGTGCGGCGTCGAGGTGGCGCACGCGTTCGCGAAGCTGAGCCAGCGCAGGATCGTGGCGAACCTTTTCGATCTCCGTTTCGATGGCCGATCGACGCCCCTCTTCGTCTTCGAGCGACCGCTGGAGGGTGGCGCAGCGTTCGCGGAGCAACGCGAGCTCTTCGCGAGCCGCGGCGAGCTCGCGAAGTGCGTGGTCGCCCCGAACCCTCTCGTCTTTGACGAGCTGCTCTTGCTGGCGCAGCGAGTCCAATGCGGCTTCGCGCTCGGCCTCGAGGATGTTGACGAGCACCGTGCCGGTGCCGGGGTCCCCCGCTTCGGCGAGAGAAAAATCCGCCTCGCTGGCGATGCGCTCGAGGTGCTCGTCGCTTTCGGCCGAACCGAGGGGGACCTCGATGAGCGCGAACGCCTCGAGCTGTACGCTGCGCTCGCTGGCGAGCACCACGAAAAAATCGGGTTCTTTGCCGCCTTCTGCCAGCGAAGTGTCGATCGTGGGCTCTGGGTCTTGCGCGGAAAACTCGGTCACTGCATAGCCGACGAACGGCGTCTGCCCGATCATCCGAACCGACGCAAAGTGCGCGGCGACGGCCTCGTAGAGCTCGTAGTAGCCGAGGGCGCTCGGGCTCTGCTCGCTTTCCCAAAGCGGCCGCCGCTTCTCGCTGTTGGGCGAAGCGAGGAGCGCCGCTCCAGCCGTCGACAGCACGCGCCGGGCCATCGCCAGGAGCGCGGAGGCATCTTCGGCCCGCGCGAGGTCGACGACGATGACGAGGTCGAACGCGCCGTCCCGCACGCCCAGATCGCCGCTCGCCGGCAGGCGCGAATAGAAGACCGAGCGATCGTGGCCGCGGGCGGTGGCCTCGGCGATGCGAGCCGCGTCGGTGTCGTAGACATGGACGAGGCGTGCGCCGCGATCGAGCAGCTCCTCGGCCAGACCGACGGTCGCGTCGCCGAAGACCGCGACGCGGGCCCCGCTCGCCAACTCTTCGGCGTAGGCGCACAAAACGAACGCCGGGTGCAGGCGGGAGAGGGGGGGTCGGGAACCTCGAGACATCGGGCCGCGCAGCTTAGCACCACTTGCGGCCGACTCTCGCGGCCTGTTCGGCCATTTCCGAACTTGGCGGGAACGCGCCTTAGACGCTAGGGTGGCATGGCGCATATGAAGCCTATTTGCACGCAAACCCTGGTGGCGGACCGG
>DATEMX010000296.1:0-2182 GCA_035275365.1 Polyangiaceae bacterium
CGCGCCCGGATCGACCGGCTCGAGTGGCCGAGTTGAGGTTCGAGCAGCGCGACGGTGCCTTCGAACACCTTACCCTGCAGCGCGTCGAAGGTGAGTTTGACGCGAGCTCCGACGTGAAGATAGGAAAGGTCGGATTCGTAGATGTCGAGCGTTGCCCAGAGCTCGGAGAGATCGGCAACGGCGAAGGCAGTGCGGTTGGGTTCGAGGAACCCGCCGAGCACGGCTTCGCGCTTGACCACCACGCCGGCCATGGGCGAGATGAGCGCGTAGCTCCCGGCGGCACCGACCGTCTCGCGGTTTTTTGGCAACTCCACGCGGAGGGCACGCAGCTTGGACGACACCGCGGCGAGCTCCGCTTCGGTCTTGGTCGCTTCGCTCTTGGCCGATTCGGCTTCGCGGGCGGTCGTCAGTTGATCTTTGAGCAGGTTCTCCTCGCGCTCGAGGTTCTTGTGCGCGGCGCTGGCGGCAGCGGCCGCGGTGAGGTAGTCGGCCTGCGCGTTGGCGATGGAGGGCACGACCAGGGTGGCGAGCACCTGGCCCGCCTTCACGTGATCGCCGACGGTCGCCTTGACCTGCGAGACTCGCCCCTCGAGGAGCGCGCCGACCTCGGCATATTTGTTCATGTTGTAGTCGAGCGTTCCCGGAACGCGCAGCGTTGCGGCGGAGTTGGCCCCGCCCGCGGGCTCGGAGCGGATGCCGAGTCGTTTGAGAGCATCGGCGTCGATCTTGACGGTGCGAAACGCGGGCGCGCCGTCGTGCGCTTCGGGGAGGTTGGGGCTCGCCTTGCTGTCTTTGCAGCTCGACAGCGAGAGGCCGAGGTACGCTAGGGCGAGGAACGAGAGCACGCCATTGGGCGAGCACGAAAGGGCATTCGAGAAGTATTTCATGGTAGTTCTCCGCGCATCGCGGCGAGGTCGCCAAAAGCTCGCCATGCGCCTTGGACGAGGTCGAGCCGGCGCGATCGCGCGACGGCGAGATCGCGGCGAGCGTTGATCACGCGGATGAGCTCCGCTTTGCCGGCCTTGAAAGAGGCGAGCGTCGCGTCGGCGACGCGCGAAGCGGCCGGCAAGCCGGTGCGGTCGAGCGCGCCGATGGCCGCCAGCGTTTGTTGGTATTCCTCGGCGTCGGCGCGGGCGCGCGATCGGAGGGCCACCGTGAACGCCCCGCGCTCGGCCTTGGCCCGCGCCTCACCTGCCGATGCGCGCGCGATCTCGCCCTGGTTGCGGCGGATGATCGGAAAGGTCCACGCGACGCCGCCTCCCACGCGGGCATCGCCGAACTCGCCGCGGCCCGCCGTGACGATGGCGGAGACGGGCGACGACCGCTCTGCTTCGGCCCGATCGCGCTGACGATCGTAGAATCGAGCCTCGCCGTCGAGGGCACGCAAAAGCGGCGAACGCTCGACCACGGCCTGTGCTTGCGTGTCGGGGTCGCCCAGGCGAAGCGGGGGAGGATCGGTGGCAACGTCGCCCTTGGGCGATTCGAGATCGGGCATCGCCGTGAGCACGGCGACCTGCTCGCGCGAGCGCACGAGGGCGATGCCTGCCTCGGCGCGAAGCTGCGCGTACCGCGCGACCTCTGCCTCGGCGAGCGCCTTGTCGACCACGGTCGCGTCGCCGACGTTGGCGCGGGCGGAGAAGTAGTCGACCTCGGCCTGAGCCTGGTGCTCGGCGATCTCCGCTTGCGCGAGCCGCGCCGCGGCCACGATCGTGTCGCCGTAGGCGACGACGACTGCGCCGACGGCTCGCGCCTCCGCGTCGCCGTGGGCCGTCTTTTGCCAATCGAGCAGCGAATCGCTTTCGTCGATTCGGGCGGAGCGCTGGCCGGCGATCTCGAACGGGATCCAAAGGATACCGCTCACCCCGAGGCCCTGGCTACCGGACGACACCCTGCGGTCGACGTAGACCTCGAAATACGGGTTTTGAAAGGAAGACATGCGGGCGCCGACGCCTGCTGCCTTCGCCAGGAGAACCTGACCGTTGGCGCGGACGACCTCGGGCGCTGCGACTTTGGCCCGATGCCACACCTCTGTGAGCGTTGGCCACGCGGCACTTGCGCTGCGACTAGACGCCGTGGCGCCCGCAAAAATTGCCAACGACAAGAGCACACGGGCGACCGACGAACTGATGGTGAGCGCCAAACGAGGGCTCAATCTAGGGATTAGCGTATTTCTGCGACGTTT
>DATEMX010000297.1:0-7691 GCA_035275365.1 Polyangiaceae bacterium
AAGCATTCGGCGTAGGCAGAGATGAGCGCTTCGCCGGCGAACTTGCTCGCACCGTAGAGCGAGATGGGCAAGCGCCCTAGATCCTCTTCGCCGCAGGGTTCGACGGTGTCGCCGTAGACCGTGCCCGACGACGAGAATACGATGTGCTTGACGCCCGTGAGGCGCATCGCCTCCAAGACGTTGTAGGTGGCGATGGTGCCTTGCTCGAGGTCGAGCCGCGTGCGCTCGAGACCCCAACGAGCCTCGGGGTTGGCGGCGAGGTGGAAGACGACGTCGTGGCCCTTGATCGCTTCGGTGAGCTTCGCGAGATCGAGCGCGTCGCCCTCGACGAGCTTGGCGGCACCGCTCGCCAGGTGATCTTTGACGAATTCCGTCTTGCCGATCGACAGGTTGTCGTAGAGGGTCACCGGCCCCTCGGCGACGAGCTTGTCCGCCAGGTGACTGCCGATGAAGCCTGCGCCGCCAACGATGAACGAGTGCATGGTGCCGGCATAGCCGAAGCGCCTATTGGCAGCAACTTGCAGGGCTCCGCGCGGACCCGGCGTGATCGTCCAAGCAGGTCGGTGCGGTCTGGCACCAGGAGTGGTGCTAGATTGCCGGACCCGTACGAATGGATACGTCCTCGACGCCGAAAGTCGGCGAAAATACGAAGTTTGATGGCGTGGCAACCGACTACGAAGCGCTGCACGTAGCGAGCCTGCGCGCGGTCGGCAGCGGCGAATCGACGGCGTACTTCGCCGAGTACAAGCTCCGCTGCCTCGAGCGAATCGCGAAGGCCGATCGGCCCATTTTGGATTTTGGATGCGGCATCGGGAACCTCACCGAACAGCTCGTCAAGAAGTTCGGGCAGGTCTCCGCCTACGATCCTTCGCTCGAGAGCCTCGAAAGGGCGCGCTCGCGTGGGGCGGGCGCGTCATTCTACGAGCGAATCGAAGCCATTCCGGCAGGCGCGTTCGGGACGGTCGTGCTCGCGGGGGTGCTGCATCACGTGCCGCCGTCGCAGCGGAACGCTCTCTTGGTCAAGGTGCGCAAGCTGCTCCAACCCGACGGTAAGATCGTCGTCTTCGAGCACAATCCGATCAATCCGCTCACGCGCCGCGTGGTGGCGGCGTGCGCCTTCGACGATGACGCTATTCTCCTCTGGCCGAGAGAGCTGAAGAAGACGCTCGCCGACGCCGGGTTTGCCGACGTCGATCTGCGGTACATCGTTTTTTTCCCGAAATTGCTCGCGTTCTTGCGCCCGCTCGAGCCCAAGCTTTCCCGATTTCTCCTCGGCGCCCAGACCATGTGTGTGGGCGCGAACCCTCACTAGCCAAGTGACCCTCTCGGCCGAGCGAGCACCCGCAGCATACGAGACCAAGGCGCCCTTGGTGGGTGTGGGCGCGCGCGCGGCCATCCGATTTTGGCCGCTCCTCGTTCCCCTCGTCGGGCTCGTCGAGCTCGGTGCCCAGATCTACGACTCGCATAAGGCGCCTACCGCTCAACAGTGGAGCGATGTCCGAAGCCTCGTGGAATCGCTTCGCGCGCCGGGATCGGTCGTCGTCATAGCGCCCTATTGGGCCGAGCCGATGGCGCGTTGGAAATTCGGCGCCGCCTCGATGCCCCTTCGCGACGTCGCTCGCGCGGACGCCACCCGTTACCCCAAGGCACTCGAGGTTTCTTTCCTCGGAAAGCGATCGCCCGAGCTCGCCGGCTGGTCTTTGGAACAGGAGAAGCGCTCGGGCCCGTTCACGCTGCGGGTCCTCGCCAACCCTGCGGCGCCGTCGGTGACCTACGATTTCGTCGACCACCTGGACGCGACCTCAGCCGACGTACTCATCGAGTCCGGTGCCGACGCGAAGGCGTGCACTTTTACGAGCCCCGCCGCCATCGAAGGCGGCGGGCTGGGCGGTCCGCCGATCTACCCCGCGTCGCGGTTCGTTTGCGAGGGGCAGCCTTCGCACGTCTCGGTCGGGGTGACCATCATCGACGACGAGCAAGCCCGCCCGCGCCGGTGCATATGGTCGCACCCACCTGCCGCAGGCGAGCTGGTCACGCGGATGCGCGGCGTCCCGCTCGGAGCGGAGATCCGGGGGCACGCCGGAATGGGCTGGCTCATCGAGCGCGATCGCACCGGGCCGCCCTTCACGATTCGCGTTCTCGTCTCGGGGCGGGAGATCGGCCGCGCCGTTCACGTCGACGGCGACTTCTGGAAGCCATTCTCGATTCCGCTCGGCGCTTTCGCGCGCCAGACGGCCGACGTCGAGTTTCGGGTCAGCGCCGAGCGGGGTGGCACGCACGTTTGCTTCGAAGCGGACTCGCGATGAAAGCCCGAGCCGAGAAGAGCTACGCCGCCGATCATCTGATCGGTTTCCTCCTGGCGATCGGTTACCTCGTCATCCTGGTGAAGACGGCGCACGGCATCGGCTATGCGCGCGACGAAGGTTTCTATTTTCGAGCGGCGAGCGCTTATGCCGATTGGTTCGAGCGCCTCATGACCGATTGGAAGGCGGCGACCCAGCAAGCCGTCGTCGACGGCTACTGGTCCAACAACCACGAGCACCCCGGGCTCGTCAAAATGCTCTTCGGGTTGTCTTGGCACTACCTCCACCGCAAGGTGCCGCTCTTCGCCGAAGAGGGGACGAGCTTTCGTTTCGGCGGCATGTGCTTCGCCGCCGCCAGCCTCTGGCTCATCCATATTTGGGGTGCGCGGGCACGCTCTCGAAGCGCAGGGCTCGTCGCGGCGCTCGCCTTTGCGCTCATGCCCCGCATTTTCTATCACGCGCACCTCGATTGCTTCGACGTGCCCATCGCGTTCATGTGGACATTCTGCGCCTACGCCTATTGGCGCTCGCTCGCGCGGCCCGGGCTAAAATGGGCAATCGTCACCGGTGTCGCTTTTGGCTTGGCCCTCGACACCAAGCACAACTCTTGGTTCTTGCCGCCTGCCTTTGTCGTTCACACGCTCCTTTCACGAGGCGCGTCGTTTGGACGAGGCCTCGGGCGAGGTCAAATTCGCGTGCCTCTATCGCTCGTCGCGATGGCGACGCTGGGGCCGCTCGTCTTCTTCGCGGCTTGGCCCTGGATCTGGTTCGACACCATCGATCGCTTGAACGGCTACGCCAGCTTTCACCTGCACCACGACTACTACAACATCGTCTATTTGGGGCAGACCTATTGGAAGCCTCCCATGCCGCGCAGCTACGTTTGGGTCATGACCGCGGCGACAGTGCCCACCATCACGCTCGTCCTGTTCGTGACGGGCATGGCCAGCCGCCTCCGTGCTCACGCAGGGCGTCTCTTTTCGAAGAGCGCGAAGCGCCCCTTCGACCCCGGCAGCACCGATCTGCTCTGGGCCATCGGCATCGGTATTCAGTATGCGCCTTGGATCCTCTCGACGAGCACGCCCATCTTCGGTGGCACCAAGCACTGGTTCACGGCCTACCCCTTCTTGTGCCTCTTCGCGGGCGCCGGATTCGAGGTGGTGTTCGAGCGCGTGCGAGAGCTTTTGCGAACGAGCCGCTTGTCCGTTCTCCCGGGGTGGGCCCTTGAGACGCTGCTCGGGTTCGCGGTCTTGTCGGCGCCCCTGGCGGAGACCATCCATTCGCACCCGTGGGGCCTATCCAACTACACCCCACTCGTCGGCGGCGCGCCCGGCGCGGCTTCGCTCGGCCTGAATCGGCAATTTTGGGGGTTCACGACCGGGGCCGTCACCGACTGGCTCAATGAGCACGCCACGCTAGGCCGATCCGTTTTCATCCACGACACCGCCTACGACTCCTGGGAAATGCTCCGCCGGGATGGCCGTCTCGCTCCGCATGTCCAGGCGGCAGGGCCTTATGTGCAAGGATCGAGCATCGCGCTCTATCAACACGAAGAACACATGGAGACCATCGAATACCAAATCTGGACCGTCTACGGAACGGCGTCGCCGGCGTACGTCGGCGCGTACGACGGCGTACCCATCATTTACGTCTACGAGCAAGCGCCGAAATAGGTGTGGAGTTCAGGGGCTTCGGCCGGATCGTATGGACCGCGGGGACAGCCGATGGCCGAGGTCGCGTAGCTCTGCGCCGTATGCCCCAAAAATCCGGCAATTTCTCACGCGTTGGTGTTGCGCCGGGGGCTTCTCCGTGGAAAGGTTGCTCTTCCTGAGCCCATGTCTCAACAGAACAGAAAACCGCGACTACTGATCTTCGTGATTGCTTACTACGCCGAGTCGACGCTGGGCTCGGTTCTCGAGCGTATTCCGAAAGCGGTCTTCGACGAGTATCGCTGCGAGGTTCTGGTCGTCGACGATGGCTCCGAAGATCGCACCTTCGCGATCGGACGGGAGTACAAGGAATCGCACCCCGAGACCCCGATGACGGTCCTCCGCAACGAGTACAATCAGGGGTACGGCGGAAACCAAAAGGTCGGCTACTCCTATGCTATCGAGGAGGGATTCGACATCGTGGCGATGGTGCACGGCGACGGCCAGTACGCACCCGAGGAGCTGCGCCGGCTCGCCATGCCGATCCGCAACGGCTTGGCCGACGCGGTTTTCGGCAGCCGCATGATGGAACGGTTCGGTGCGCTTCGCGGTGGGATGCCGCTCTACAAGTACGTCGGCAACAAGATACTCACCACCGCGCAAAACTGGATGCTGGGCACCAAGCTGTCCGAGTTCCACAGCGGCTACCGGCTCTACTCGGTGGAAATGTTGAAGAGGATCCCTTTCCTGCTCAACTCCCAAGATTTTCATTTCGATACCGAAGTCATCATCCAGCTCTTGAACGCGGGCGCCAGAATCGTCGAGCTTCCGATTCCCACTTACTACGGCAACGAGATCTGCCGCGTGAATGGAATGAAGTACGCGAAGGACGTGCTCATGAGCACGGTGAAGAACGTCGCCCATCGCTCGGGGCTTCTGCACCAGCGTCGCTTCGATCCCCACCTCAAAGAGAACACGCACTACACGCTCAAGCTCGGGTATGCCAGCAGCCACACCTACGCGCTCGACGCCGTTCCACCTGGGTCCAGGGTCCTGGACGTCGGTTCGGGCCCCGGGGAGTTCGCCCGCGAGCTCGTGAAGAAGGGTTGCGAAGTCACGGTGGTCGATCAGTATGCTTCCAACATGGAGCTGCCAAGCGTGCGAGTCGTCGAGCAAGACCTGAACGCCGAGCTCAAGTTCGACATGAAGGGCCACGACCACATTTTGTTGCTCGACATCATCGAGCACCTGCGCGATCCAGAGCGCTTCATCGACGATCTGCGCGCCCATTTCGACTACGAGGCGAAGACCGTCATTCTGACGACACCCAACGTCGCCTTCGTCGTGCAGCGGCTCATGCTGCTCCTCGGCCAATTCAACTACGGCACCGCGGGCATTCTCGATCGTACCCACACGCGACTGTTCACGTTCCGCGCCGTGCAACACCTTTTGCGCGACGCGGGCTTCAAGATCAAGGTCATCAAGGGCGTTCCGGCGCCGTTTCCCAAGGTTCTAGGGGAAGGTCTGCTTGGGAAGGCGGCGGTGGCCGCCAACGTCGCGCTCATTCGGTTGAGCAAGACGCTCTTCTCGTACCAGATCTACGTCGAGGCCGACACGACCCCCAACGTGGAGTTCTTGCTCCGCGACGCCAGAGAAAAGAGCGAGGTCAAGGCCGCTATGCTCTTCGGCGCGAGCAGCAAGAGGTCGGTGCTGTTGTCCTGACCTATTCGTACATCGAGAGAGCCCAACCGGGTTCTGGTATCGTTGGTGGAGAGTTGCCTCACCGGGCACCTGGCGTCGTTCGAACGTCGTCGTGGACAACTTTCGGATTCAGGCTACGTTAGGCCCCTTCCAATGAGCCATGCCGAGGGCCCGCGGCCCGTTCCCGCCAAGAAAGTTCCCGTCGGGCGCCGCCGCGACGGCAAGTACGATGTCTGGAAATCGGTGGATCGGTGATGATCGCCGCTCCGAGCCGGGATCGGCGAATCCAGGAATGGATCACCGCCGTCTATCGAATCGCGTACACCGTCGCCGCGACGGTGATCGGCGGCCACCTCTTTATCACCGGGATTCTCAAGCTTATCCAGTTTCCCTGGACATCGGCGTCGAGATGGGACTGCGGCGTCGATTGGAGCGCAGCCAAGCTGTACTTCGCCCAGATCAGCCCGTACTCGGAGGAGGGCTTGCGGCAGATTGGCTTGGAGGGATACGGATTCGGTCACCCGCCGACGACGTCCTTTTGGTTTTTGCCTTTGGCCAACCTGCCTTGGCCATCGGCGGCGCATTTCATCTGCGTGGTGGCTGAAGCTGCGCTCGTCGCCCTGGTGGCGATCACCGTCGTCGAGCTCCGCATTTGGGCTCCCGTAGCCACGACGCTCCTCGTGGCGGGCTTGGTCTTGCAAACAACATGGATGGATAGCCACATCGCCGTCGTCCAGATATCGTCGGTCATTGCCTGCATGTACGTGGTCTCTTGGTATTTCTTTCGTCGAGGTCGCGATTACTGGGCGGGCATTCCTTTGGGTATTGCCTGTACGATCAAGCTCTTTCCCGGCGTGGTCGTCGCCTACCTGCTCATGATGAGGCGCTGGCGATCCGTTGCCGCCGCGCTGACCACCTACTTCATCGTCTTCGCGGTAATGACCCGTCGTTTCGGACTGTCGAGCTGGACGGCCTTCTTCAAACAGCAAGGACCGATCTCGCACTTTTGGATCGATTACCCGCGCAACGCTAGCCTCTACGGGATCGTTCTCCGACTCTTCCGCCCGTCGTGCGAGAGGCCCAACAATGACCCGTTCACCGGTGTTCGAGACTTCGCCAAGTTGCCGGAGCTACCACCCATGAAGGGCTCTGGTCTCGCGTTCGTCATGGCACTGCTGATCGTGGCGGCGTGCGGGTGGCTGGTGCTCCGTACCTCCAAGACGCGCGCGACCTTGGATCTCGGCTTTGCTCTCTTCTCGGTCGCATCCGCTTTCGTCAACCCGTGGATTTGGGAGCACTACAACGTCATCCTGATTTCCCCCATGTTGGTGGCGTTCGTCTACTCCTGGCGCCTGTGGTCCGAGCGATATCGAGAATGGGCCGCCGGAGCGGCGAACCTCAAGACGCTCATCTGGGCCGGGGTGGGGTTTGTTTCTGCGGCGCTCGTCATAGCAGCGGTCATGGGAGCGCTCGACGTCGACATGACCAACATGCAAGTTATCTGGGAAGCCAAGGCCGCCAACCTTCCCGTCTCCCGCGCCGATCACCGCAAAATGCATCTCTACGAAGTCGTCAATTGGGCGCCGTGGCCGCTGGTCATGGGTGTCCTCATGTCCTTTTTGGCGCTCTTCCCTCGTACGCCGGAGCGTATCGTTTCCTTTCCCTCGACGGCGCTCTTTCGATTGCGCAAGCAAAAGATCTCGTGAAAGGTTCGAATCTACCACGAGACGTTCATGCGAACGGCTCGGCCTCGTAGCGCGGGAGGCGGCTCGGGTCGAGATCCTTGAGCCGCACGTACTTCTCGTCCTTAGGTGACAGCGCAGGCTTCTCGATCGGCCATGCTATCGCGAGATCAGGATCGCTCCACGAGATCCCGCCCTCACATTCGGGAGCGTAGAAGTCGCTGCATTTATAGATGAAGAGGGCGCTTTCACTGGTCACGCAGAAGCCGTGAGCGAAGCCAGCCGGGATGTAGAGCTGGCATTTGTTCTCCGCCGAGAGCACCACGCCGAAGCTCTTGGCGAACGACGGCGAGCCC